>CAILDT010000038.1 GCA_903833025.1 uncultured Bacteroidota bacterium
ATAACTTTTTTCATAGGATTAGTTTAATTTAACTTTTTACTATTAATAATATTCGAAAAAGCACAGAGTAACAAAATCCCGACCCTATAGGGAACCAATAAACAGGTAATCTACTTATTATTCTGATAAACAAACGTACTACCCACATTAAATCGCAAAGCAATTTCCATTCCTCCGCGCCCAGTTGTAGCAGCCGTCAACCCCGATGTGTTTACATCATAACTAAAAGCAACAGTAAACTTATCCATCTCCAGCATCACATAAGGTATAAACGAATCTTTCGCCCTCACAAAAACACCAATTCCCATTGAAGTACCTTTTTTATAACCAGTATAATTAGCTGGCTCTTTCAATTTATACTTTGCCAAAAACCCAGGCGTAACCTCCTGTAGCTTGTTTTGATACATATATAAAAAACTACCCCCAACCGAAAAGTTAGTGTTTTCTATTCCTATTAATGTATTAGCGTGTATAGTATATTTCCGAAACAGCTTTCCATCTCCCGAATCATAAAACGCCATTGATGGTTCATTTATATGCGAAACCGAAGCACCAATATTAAAATGCTTCTGATTGTTAGTTGCCATAGCAGTTTCTCCATCACCAAAACTGTATAATAAACCAGCAGCATAATCATTATATGATAACGACTTAGTACTAAACGTTTCTCCCGAAGGTACATTCTGATTATAATTCCCTAACGAATACTGATTGTTCCATCTTAAATCATCCGGGTTAATACTAAATTGGGTATAACCAGCTGCAATCCCTGCCGATAAAGTAGAAAACCGAGTAAGCAACACGTGATACGCCAAACTAACATTTGCCTGCGTCTGTTTAATACTTCCATTCCCTGCCTTATCCGAAAATACATTAAACCCAATCGCAAGTCCTTTCATAGCTTTCTTTTTATAAATGTCAGTCAAGTTTCTTTTTTTATCCCATTTCGCTTGGTTCAATTTAAACTCAAGTGTAACACCACCTGTGCTGTAACCGTTCACCACTGCCCACTGTTGTTTATATTGCACTGTCGCTTGTATAGTTTTATAACAAGCCGTCATAGCAGGGTTTAACGTTATAGGCGCATAATAGTATTGCGAAAAGTGAATATCCTGTGCAAACGATTTATTCATTTGCAGTACCGCAAACAGTACTAATGACAATAAGGCGAGTTTACTTTTCATAATTTTCTTATTTTAATTAAACAATTATTTTATCAAGCTCACCGTACCTTTCTGTTTATATACCTGTCCATTACTTAATCGCGCTTCAAAAATATAAACAAAAGCAGCAGTGCCTAATGAAGCACCCTTATAAGTGCCATCCCAGCAATTATTAATATCTGTTGTCATAAATACCTTTTCACCCCATCGGTCATATATATCTAACTCAAAGCTATTGATACAGGTATTATCGGGCATACAAAACACATCATTCATCCCATCATTATTTGGTGAAAACGCAGTAGGAATCAATTTATCAAGTAACCCTGCATTACAAAGCACATCAACTCTAACACAAGTACTATCTTTACAGCCGTGTACATCTTTAACAGCAACACAATACGTAGTTGGTTGCCCCGGTGTAGCAGTAGTACTTGGGCAAGTAGCACAACTCAATCCCTCCGAAGGATACCAATGATAACTTGTGCCGCCAGTAGCATTCAGCGTAGCACTTTCCCCCGAAGTAATTGTTATCGATGCCGGAGATATTGTCACAATCGGCAGTGGATATTGGGTAACTGTAGTTGAGCCAGTTGCCGTACAACCGTTATTATCAGTAACAGTAACAATATACCCTCCAGTTACAAGCCCTGATGCAGTTTGTGAAGTTTGCCCGTTGCTCCAACTATAGATGTAAGGCGCTGTACCATTTGCAGGGTTAGCAGTAGCCGTTCCCGTTGGTGGTGTACAGCCAGTTTGGGTAGAGTCGCAGGTTAAGGTTACCGGATTAGTAACAGTAATATGAACAGAAAGTGAATGTGTACAACCATTAGCATCAGTTGCTGTACAAACATAAGTTCCGCTATCAAGTGCAGTAGCTGTTTGAGTGGTTTGCCCATCGCTCCATAAATAAGTATAAGGTGTTGCACCATTTGCAGGTGTTGCAGTTGCAGTTCCGGTTTGTCCAGTACAAAAAGTTTGTGTTGAAGTCATTGTCATCGTAACAGGGTTTGTGGATAACACGTGTATCGAATCCATCCTCGAACAACCATTATTATCCGTAACAGTAACCGTATAAGTTCCAATACCAAGTGCGGTAGCTACAGAGGCACTTTGTCCGTTGCTCCAGTTGTAACTATAAGGCAATGCTCCGTTTCCTGCTGTTGCAGTTGCTGTACCAATATTTACTGTACATCCTGTTGGGGTAGTACTCATAACAAGTGTAACCGGATTATTGGAAACTATATTAACAGGTTGTGTATGTGTACATCCGTTAGCATCGGTAACAGTGCAAGTGTAGCTACCTATTCCAAGCCCTGTTGCACCGGGTACTGTTTGTCCGTTTGTCCAGCTATATGTATATGGCAATGCTCCGTTAGATGCAGTAATTGTTGCAGTACCATTATTTACTGTACAACCTGTAGGTGTTTGCGTAAACGTAACAGTTATTGGGTTGTTAGAAATAATAGTGGTGCTTTGTGTTTGTGTACATCCGTTAGCATCAGTAACTACCAAACTTATTGGTCCTAATCCTAATGCTGTTGCTGTTGGTGTTGTTTGCCCGTTGCTCCATTGCTCGGTATTGCTGTGGCAGTTCCAATACTGGTAGTACAGCCGGTAGGAGTGGAGGATATAGAAAGTAAAACAGGATTAGTTGCAGTTATGTTTACATATTCTAACTGTGCACATCCTGCACCATCCGTAACAACACACGAAAATGTTCCGATAGCGAACCCTGTTCCTGTTTGTGTTGTTTGTCCGTTTTGCCAAAGGTAAGTATAAGGCAATGTTCCTCCTGTAGGAGTTATTGTTGCTGTTCCTGTACTTGTAGTACAGCCAGTTTGTGTAGCTGTATATGCTAATGTTACTGCATTGTTTGAAGTTACATTAAGTGTTTCTGTACTCGTACAACCTTGGCTGTCGGTTATAACGCAGGTATATATTCCAACTGCTAAACCTGTTGCAGTTTGTGTTGTTTGTCCGTTATTCCAAGCATAAGTATAAGGTGGTGCTCCTTGAGTAGGCGTGCAAGTGGCAGTTCCGTTGTTATTTCCGCAGGTACAAATAGTTGTTGATGTAGTAGCGGCAACACCTCCTACAGAAAGAATAGTAACGCTATCAATAAATGTTGTTTGATTACATCCTCCATCTTGAATAGTACAAGTATATGTTCCAGGCGGTACGCCACTTATTGTTAGTCCAAATTGTGGTGGATTTGTATTCCACACCACGTTATACGGCGGATTACCACCTGTAACTACAGCTGTAGCCGAACCAGGTGCGTTACACGTAGCAGGGACAGTAGTAGCAGTTAATGCTAACACACCACTATTTTGGCAGTTAACAATGTTGGTTGGAGTTAAAGTGGTTACAAAACCTAAACCACTTACATATAAAGTACCACTGTTTGCAATCTGCACATCGGTAATTGTGCCTGTCATTGGGTAAGTGTTTACAAGCGTAAGGTTAGCATCAAACTGACGAACGTTGGTATTATCTCCTAAAAACAAGTTACCACAATCATCAGCAGAAATACCGCCCCAACTCATCACCGAAGAATCGTTTGCTGGTGGGAAACTCATTCTATGATAAACTAATAAATTCCCCGTGGGTCCGTCCCATTTCTTTAACACGTAACCATCATAAGTATATACAAAGGTGGTAGAAGTTGTTAATCCATTATAGCCATTTGCTATAGCTGTTCCGCCTGTTGAATAATACTGAACACTTGCAGCTTCTCTAAATGCGTAATTAGTGGAAACGCTATATGTTATTGGCAACATAGCAGGTAAAGGAAGTTTAACTAATGTGTTATCAAATATTGGGTCGCCCACTCGTTGATTGGTAACTTGATATGAATTGCCATAATTATCAAGTGCAAGTAAACCCACATCGTGGCAGCAATTACCGGTAACAACATACTGAACAGGAGTAATTCCTAAAAGATTGGTATCTAAAAAGCAAGTTTGATACGTAGGGCTGGAAACTCCTCCTCCTGCAATTACTGCATTGTTTGTACATCTGCTGAATGCTATTCTCCACATTTCGTTAAACTGTGCATTACCACCAAAAGTAGCCAATACGGTTGCTCCCGGACTTATTTTTACAACACCAGCACCAGCAGCATTATTAAACCCTTCGGTTAGATATACGTTGCTGGTGTTTCTATCCACAGCAAAATCGCCGTAATAATAAAAACCACCAAGAAAAGCTGCTGTAAATGTCCAAAGCAATGTACCCGAAGTATTAAATTTAACCAACTCAAACGGACCAGTACCACCATAAGCATAGGCATTTCCGATAAGGTCGTAATCCACGTCAAAAGCACAACTTGCGCCTGCAAAGCTTGGTACTGATGTCCAAGGGTCGATGGTTAATGTTTTTGTTTTATCATAAGTACCAAGTTCGAAACCAACTTTGTTGCCTTTCATCACAAAGCTGCTGTTTACTTTTGTTTTTTTGTTTTCTACAAATGATGTTGGTTGATGATGTATTATTTTGCCAAATGCTGATTCTATTTCAATAGTATTATTAATAATTTTCAATTCTTTATTTTTTGGGAAAGCCATTTTTATATTTTCAACATCACCACCTGGGTGCACAATAAACGAATATTCGATACCTGCTGAATCTTTAGGAAACTCAAACACTACATCAATATTAGGATACATATTTTTGTAAGTAATTTTGGGGTAAGCGTGTGCTATAATAGTTCCTTTGCGTTGCGGGCTTTTTGCATCTTGATAAGAATAATAATTAGTTACCTGATGTGCCGTTTCTACTGATGGAGTAGGGTTGGCACCTACAAAATTTAGCTCCTGAAATGTTTCATTAAATTTATATCTATTTTCTTCTTCGTCTTCTTCTCCTTTAGAGTTCCAATGATGTTTGTCTTCTCTTTCCTTATCTGCTTTTGTTTTTTTTACTAATTCTTTTCTCGCAATGGTATAACCTGTGTTGGTAAAAAAATACTGCACTCCATCTATCTTAGCTAAAAACAAAATATTTTCGCCATTTGGGATACTACTACTTTCAAACTGTCCTTTGTTTTCGATAAAGTTTTTTTGTTCAAAGAAATTTGTATTGCTCCATTTAACTTGTGCCGGTAGCAATTGAACAGCAAAAACAGCGATGATGAGCGTAATTTTTTTTATCATTTTATTAGGTTTAGAGATTTGAATTGGTAAATTTTAGTGTATAAAAATAGCTTTTTAACTCCTTATATATAAGGATGCTAAAAAAGCTCAAAAGGTTGCACGACAAATGAGGTATTATTTACTTTAAATAAATATTTTGTTTCTACTAATCCGTAAACTTATAACCAACTCCTCTAACAGAATGAAAATGCTTTGGATCGCGCTGATTTTTTTCGAAATATTTACGGAATGCGAGGATGTAATTATCAATGGTTCGGGAGGAGGGAAAAACATCGGTTCCCCATACTTCGTCCAATATTTTTTCGCGAGAAACTACCTCGCCTTTTCGGGAAATTAATAGCTTTAATAAACCTATTTCTTTTTTTGAGATGTCTGTTTTATTTCCATTAAAATCAATTATTTGAAAAGTTGTAAAATTGATTTTGTTGCCACCAAACGTATAGCTTGTTAATTCTTCACTGTTTTCATCAGCAGGCGAACTACGGCGGATAAGTATCTCTACCCTAAGCAACAATTCTTCGAGATTAAATGGTTTTGTTAAATAATCATCAGCACCCAATTTTAACCCTTGCACCCTGTCGCTGCCGCTACCTCTGGCGGTTAAAAATAAAATGGGGATTTTGGTGTTGTCCTGTCTTATTTGTTCGCATACATCAAAGCCATTCATTTCGGGCAACATTACGTCCAGTATTATTAAATCAAAGGTGTTGTTTCTAAATTGTTTTAACGCTTCAAACCCATTTGTAGCAGTAGTAACAGCATATTTTTCTAACTCCAAATTAAGTGTTATGGTTTTTAAAAGATGTTCTTCATCTTCTACTAATAGTATTTTTTTCGCGCTCATTTGTTGGCAAAGATAAATTTTTTTAGGATAGGGCAGGGGAGAGGATGATTGTAAAAATCAATGAGTTTACAATTGAAATACTTCTATTACCATTGATTATCGTTCTATTTCCATTGGTTACTCTTCTATTTACTTTGGTAATCGTTAAGTAATCATATAGAAAGTTAGGTTTGGCGAAGCGTTCTTGCTTCGTCGTATTTAACAATCTGCCTGGTGGTCGCCTCCTTACTCCTTAACAAGTTTCAACACCTGCTTTCTTTCATCTGCTATTACAGTAACAAAATACAACCCGGGCGGTTGGTTTAAGGTTAGATTTATCAGGTTGGTTTCTTTTTCTTTTAAAGCAAACATAGTTTGCCCAATTATATTAGTTATTTCTATTTCTACACTTTTATATTCTTTATTTAGGTTAATGCTAAACTCCCCATCATTAGGGTTTGGATAAACTCCTAACTCATCATTCTTAATTCCTAATTCCGTTTCCCCTGCCGTAAGCGTACAATCAACAATACTTACATCATCTATATAGTAATAAGCGCCATTTGCGTTTGTGTGATGAGCTATATAGATTGTATCTGTATTAGCATCAGTAAAAAAATTACCAATAGTAATATATTGTTCGCCGCCGTGCGCTATATATATCCCAGAAACCATTGTCCATCCCGCTGTATCAGATATTATAGAAGTATCATTTATTTGGGGTATATACGCATAAGGATTAGGAGAAACTGGGGGAATAGGAACGGAATCAGAAATATACATACCTATATTATTAGTAGCTATATTTAAAATATTACATAAACCAACATAAAATTGAACGCAATATTTATGATTTGGCAATAATGTCGAATCTATTTTTTCTTGTATGTATTCTCTACCAGCTGGATAAGATAAGAATCCTGCATAAGCAACTCCTGAATGTGCATATTGCCATCCCGCAAAGTTGCTGGGTACACCAACAATGTTGGAAGTACACGAATTAAAATAATCTGAACTTCCGTATGCAGGTTCATACCAATTTTCACAAGACGCTGGTATTATCATTCTTCCTGCTCCATTTGGGCAGTGTATAGTATCTTCAAACGAGGGGTTTGCAACAAGGTTTACTTGTGCATAAGCGGAAAGGCACTGAAATAAATTCAGCAGAACTAATGATATAAATATATATTTTTTCATAGTTTTAAAAAACCCTTTACACAAAAGTATGTAAAGGGTTTTTAGTATCAAAATTTATTATTTCATTATTATTAATTTATCCATCTTCATTTTCTTATTGTTTACTTTTATTTCATAAAAATAAACTCCTGAACTGATTAATAAATTAAGAAAAAAGCATACTATATTTACCAACCCTGAAGAAATAGTGCTGGAAGCAGATGAAATAACTTTACTAAATCTAACGATGGGAGGGTATAGCATTAATGCAATAGCTGACAAGATGCATATAACTAATAAAACAGTGTATAGAACTAAACAAAAAATGACAAT
>CAILDT010000039.1 GCA_903833025.1 uncultured Bacteroidota bacterium
ACACACACACCTCTGGTCTCGTAATATCTTCCATTGTTGCAACTTTGTGATGAATCCATTGGTTTTCCAAAATCTTTTTTGCTGTCATCCAAGTTGCAACCAAACTGAAAGCGGTTATAAAAGCATCTAAATATGGCATTACTTGAGTGGAAAATCGGTTGGCAACGTATCCAAACGGAATCCAAATGAGACAACCAATTAAAATTAGGTATGCGTTTTTAATGAAAGGAAAGGATATTATTGTTAACTCTGTTTTTTCTTTTGAGCCATATAACCATTGATACCAACCATAAATGCCTATGATGACATAAAATAAATTTAAACCACTTTCTAAAAAAAGGTTACCTGAATAACAAAAGTAAATATAAAGTGCAGAAGAAATTATTCCGAATAGCCAACACCATACATTTTCAATTGCTGCTAATACTACATAGATTAAAGCACTAATAAATATAAGCCATTCGGTAGAAGTTGTTTTAAAAAATGTTGATTGTAGAGAATCTAAAATGTGTTGTATGGTCATTTATATTTTAAATCTCTAAAAGAAGTAGTTTAATAGAGAGAATTTATTCTACCTCTATATTTAATTCTTTAAACATTTCAATCACTTTAGAAAATTCCAAATTAGGGTTTGGTTTTTTCCAGATAGAGCTATAAAATGCTAATCCTTCAAAGCCTATTTTATGTGATTTTTCAATTGCTGTGATATCAACACCGCCACGAGCAACTACTTTATATTTTGTTTTTTTTAGAGCAGCACTTAAACTATATTCCGTAAAACCGCTTTGAAACTTACTGCTTAAACTATCAAATACAGGGCTTAAAAAAACATAACTGTATTCATAAGCAGAGTGTTTATCAAACAACTGCCCTAAGTTATTAAACGAAGTGGTTACTTCAAGTTCAGGATTCGTAAACTTAATAAATTTTAAAGTAAGCCAAGTTTTTAATTGTTTCTTTTTATGAGATTTTGTAAGGTGAACTCCTTTAAGCTTAAACTTACGCGCCAAGCTATGGTGCGAATGAATAATTATTCTATCGTGATAATGTATTGGAATTTTTTTTATAAATAGTTTCATCTCCGCAGCTGAGTACCTATGTTTTCTTAGGTGAAAAGTTTGTAAACCTTCCTCAAAAAATTGAGTTACTATTTCCGTTTCATTTTCTACCGTTTTCGAACTTGAGATAACTGCTAACTTCATATAATTTGTTTTATAATTTGTGAATTGCTGATGAAATATTTTTTATTAATGTTGTGTTTTTCTCTATTGCGTTACCAACTACTATTACATCGGCACCTGCTTTGCACGCTGCTATTGCTTTTGATGGTGTGTTAATTCCGCCTCCTATTATTAACGGAATGTTAATAGTAGATTTTACCTTTCTTATCATCGATTCTGTAACACCATTTTCGGCTCCGCTACCAGCGTCCAAATATATCAATTTTAATCCAAGCATTTCACCAGCCATTGCCGTACTCATTGCAATATCATCTTTTTGTGATGGGATGGGAAGTGTGTTACTCATATAAGATGCTGCCGTTTGTGTCCCGCTTTCTATCAGCATATAACCTGTTGGAATTATTTCCAGTTGAGACGATTTTAATAACGGAGCAGCAATTACGTGTTGCCCAATCAGCAAATCAGCGTTACGACCGGATATTAAAGAAAGCAATAATATCGCGTCAGCACTTTTACTGATTTGCAAACTATTGCCCGGAAACAGTACAACAGGGATATTGGTTAGTTGTTTTATGGTTTCTACACAGGCATTAAAATCCCCATTGGTAATAATACTTCCGCCCACCATTATAAAATCGACACCTGCCGTTTCAGCAAGTTTTATTATTTTAGAAGATTCGAATTTATCAGGGTCAATTAAAATCGCAAATTGTTTCTTACCTTGTTTTTTGCTTTTTAAAATTGATGAGTATATCGTTTTTTGTATCATCAAATTATATATATTTACACCGCAATATTAACTAAATCATTTGAGGCAGTGAATATTATTTACAAAAAAATAAGATTTATTTATCCTAAAACATTTTGAGTTAAAGCGAATTTAGATAGTTACCAAAAATTAATAAACAAAAAATATGAAGTCAACATCCTTAAACATTAAATTAACAGTAGTAGTTTTATTTGGCTTGTTATGCCAATTTACTGTAAAAGCACAGGAAACCCTTTATCCTTTTATTGAGAAAGGTAAATATGGTTATATAAATAAGTCAGGTAAAGTGGTGGTTCCTGCCACATTTGAAGCCGGAGATAAATTTTACGAAGGTATGGCAATGGTGAAACAAGGTGGTAAGCGTGGCTTTATTGATATGACTGGGAAATTGGTTATCCCGGCGCAATACGATTCAAAAGTAGATGGCTATTTTTCCGATGGTGTTGCTTGTGTTAAGCAAGGTGGCAAGTTTTCTTATATAGATAAAACAGGCAAAACAGTTTTAGAACCTAAATGCGATTTCGCGTATAAATTTTCGGAAGGAATGGCGAGAGTGCAAATTGACAATAAGTTCGCTTTTATTGATAAAACAGGAAACCAAATTGTGAAGAATATTTACGAAGGTGCTTATGATTTTAAAGATGGATTAGCACGTGTTCAGAAAAATGGTAAGTGGGGCTTTATTGATAAAACTGGTAAAGTAGTGGTTGATTTTAAATACGACGAAACATTTGAATTTTCTGATGGCTTGGCTAATGTTAGAGTAGGCGACGAAAAAACAGGTAAGTGGGGATACATTGATAAAACAGGGAAAGTAGTTATCGAAGGTCCGTTTGATAGAGCTTGGTCGTTTTCCGATGGTATGGCTTGTATTCGCGAAGGAGATTTCAAAACAGGAAAATTAGGGTATATTGACAAGACAGGAAAAAAAGTTATCAGCCCAATTTATTCTTTCACTTCTTCCTTTTACGAAGGGTTAGCGTGCATCAGCACTTCACCTATTTCGTCGGGGATGAAAGATGCTAAATGGCAATACATTGATAAAACAGGTAAGATTGTGATTTCAAAAGGTGCAGATTTCTTTGCCGATTTTAATAAAGGATTAGCGTATGTGAGATACGATGGCGTACTTACATACATTGATAAAACAGGTAAAGCCGTTTGGACGGAAACAAAATAGTAAACAATTAAACAATAAATAAAATGTCAAACACAACAGTGGAAAAATTTACAAAGTACAAAGTGAAAGATATGTCCTTAGCAGAATGGGGACGTAAAGAAATTAAATTGGCGGAAGCCGAAATGCCAGGACTAATGTCGCTGCGCAAAGAGTTTGGTGCTTCCAAGCCCTTAAAAAATGCGCGTATCGCGGGTTGTTTGCATATGACTATTCAAACAGCAGTATTAATCGAAACCCTTGTGGAACTGGGTGCAGAAGTTACTTGGTCGTCTTGTAACATCTTCTCAACGCAAGACCACGCAGCAGCAGCAATTGCAGCAGCAGGTATTCAAGTGTATGCTTGGAAAGGGATGAACGAACAAGAGTTCGACTGGTGCATCGAACAAACTTTATTTTTTGGCGAAGCTCGCAAACCTTTAAATATGATTTTGGATGACGGCGGCGATTTAACAAATATGGTGTTTGATAGATTTCCTGAATTGATAAAAGAAATTAAAGGACTATCCGAAGAAACAACAACTGGCGTTCACCGCTTGCACGAACGTATGAAAAACGGAACACTTCACGTGCCCGCAATCAATGTTAACGACTCGGTTACTAAATCGAAATTTGATAATAAATATGGTTGTCGCGAATCTTTAGTAGATGCTATCCGCAGAGCTACTGATTTAATGCTTGCTGGTAAAGTGGCTGTGGTAGCTGGTTATGGCGATGTTGGAAAAGGTTCGGCTGAATCTTTATCATCTCAAGGAGTGAGAGTTATTGTTACCGAAATCGACCCTATCTGCGCATTACAAGCTGCTATGGACGGTTACCAAGTAATGAAAATGGATAACGCAATTAAAGAATCCGACATTATTGTTACTGCTACCGGAAACAAAAATATTATTTCTGAACGTCATTTCCGTGCTATGAAACACAACGCAATCGTTTGTAACATCGGGCATTTCGATAATGAAATAGATATGGCTTGGTTAAATAAAAACTACGGAACTACCAAAGATGTTATTAAACCGCAGGTGGATAAATACACAATTGATACAAAAGATATCATCGTGTTGGCTGAAGGTAGATTGGTTAATTTGGGCTGTGGCACTGGGCATCCTTCGTTCGTGATGAGTAATTCATTTACTAATCAAACGCTGGCACAACTGGAACTTTGGAACAATGCTGATAAATACGAAAACAAAGTTTATACGCTTCCAAAACATTTGGATGAAAAAGTTGCTCGTCTTCATCTTGCAAAAATAAATTGCGAACTGGATATTTTAACTCCCGAACAAGCTACTTATATTGGGGTTACGGTGGAAGGTCCGTTTAAAACAGATGCTTACCGATATTAAAAATCAATATTAATTACTTTTA
>CAILDT010000040.1 GCA_903833025.1 uncultured Bacteroidota bacterium
CAACGAACACGATAAACGAAATATCCGAATGCTTTATTCCTATGTTATTAATGGCTACTTCCCAAGTTACTGTATAAATTATTGTTGAAGACAAAGTCAATAAAATATCTGAAAGTATTTTTTTATTATCTGAAATGTCAGCAGGAAATACTTTTTTGTCAGGGTCATCATCCGTTGATTGGTGTGTTTCCAATCGCATCACCTGAACGAAAATAAATATTTCTTTAAAGATGATAAAAAGAATAAATGGTATTATGATAAAATTTATGTCGATGGAATTGGTTATCAGAATAACAATAAAAACTGTATTCACTAAATGAATGAGTGCTGCAAATCCAAGTATTGATTCATTAAACTCGTTCAAACAACCTTTCGGACCTTCGTAATAAGTTAGGTTTTGGAAAAAGATGTGCCTGATGTGTTTGTACTTTAAAACAAAGGCATAAAAATCTAACACAACAATTATCAGCAGAAAAATACCAAATGGATTGTTTTTTATTACCGAAGTATTGTCGTGAAAATAATAATTTGCTTGGTTGAAAATGTAATTTTTAAAGAGAAGGTGATAGATGGAAACGAATGTTATGAACGCCAAATTCATAATCACGCCACGATAGTTTTTATAGAAGTTGCTTTTCATCCGATTGCTGAATCAAGGCAACTGCATAAGCACAAACGCCTTCTTCTCGCCCCACATATCCCATTGATTCGTTAGTTGTAGCTTTTATGGAAATATCTTTTGGTTCAATTTTTAGTATCGGAGCAAGTGTTTGTTTCATCTCATCGATATGAGGATTTATTTTCGGGTTTTCTAAAACGATGGTGCAATCAATATTTCCGATGGAGTAGTTTTCGTTGCTTAGTAATTCCATCACTTTAGCAAGTAAAATTTTGCTGTCGATGTTTTTAAATTCTGAAGAAGTGTTGGGGAATTGATTGCCTATATCTCTCATTCCGGCTGCGCCAAGTAAGGCATCGCAAATAGCGTGAATTAATACGTCAGCATCCGAATGACCTGTTGCGCCTTTTGTATGATTTAATTTTATGCCTCCTAACCAGAATTGTTTTCCCGCTGCTAATTGATGTACATCAAAACCAAAACCTACTTTTATTTTCATTTATTTAGCATCGGCTTTCTCATCATTTTGAGCTTTGAAAGCATCAAAGTCGAACGTGAGGGTAAAGCGCAAAGTGTTTTCAAGCGGATTACGTTGTTGGGTTGGAATTAGGTATGCGAAATCTAAACCGAAAACGTTATATCTCACGCCTGCGCCAAGTGTAAAAAATTGGCGATTGCCTTTGTATGGGTTTTCGTAAAAGAAGCCTGCACGAACAGCGAAAAGTTTATTGTACCAATATTCTAATCCTGTTGCATAATTTATTTCTCTTAATTCCTCTTTGCTTCCGCCTGGTGCGTCGTTAAACGAACCAAGCATACCTTCGGTAACGCCTCTGTTTGGGTCTTTGCCATATAAAATTACCGGCTGCCCTGCACTATAAACTACTCCTCCAGCTGAATTTCTTTCGTAAACTGGTGGTGTAGGAACCAATAATTTATTCGCATCACATTCAATAGAAATGGAGTTATAATCATCTAACTGACAAGTGAAAGAAGCACCTAAACGCATATTGATGGGAAGAAAATTGGAGGAAGTTAATCCGGTGGAAGCTCTATCAGAATAAGAAACTTTGGAACCTATGTTGGAAATATTTAAACCAATAGCAGTAATGGCTTTTTTGCCTCCTGCAAGTTTAATTTTATCTTTTCGCCATAATGCCGAAACATCCACAGCTACAGCTCGCCCTGCACGAGTAGGTGCACCATCCACCACTGTTCCGCCGGTTAAGTTGGAATTAATATAGCGCACTGCGCCTCCGGCAGATAATGTTTTGCCTAATTTTATTCCGTAAGCCACATCCACAGCAAATTCATTGGGGCGGAAGTTACCTATTACCGTACCATTGGCATCCGTAAAAGTAATATCGCCTAACGAAAAATAACGAAGCGAAGCACCTATCGTCCCGCGTTTTTTGGTTTTATAATAGTAAGATAAATAAGCAAGATTAATATCGGGCACCAAGGCGCGTAACCAAGGTGTGTAAGAAACACCTATTCCCATTTTTTTATCCACAAAAGCCAATTTTGAAGGGTTCCAGTGGATGGAATTTACATCGGGCGTGGAAGCAACACCTGCATCGCCCATTCCGCCAGCGCGACTATCGGGTGTAATAATTAAAAAAGGAACGGCTGTGGTAATAGTGTTCAGTTGGTTATTTAACTGTTGCCCTGCAATTGCATTGTAATTAATTTGTGCCGATAACAATCCATTTGCAAACACAAAAACAATTGCTGTTAAAGCAACTATTTTACTCCATATTTTTAATTTGTTCATTCGTTTCATTTGTTTTGGGGCGGCTAAATTAATAATTTATCTTTATTTGGGTTGTTTTTTTATTTTATTGACTTTAATTGCGTGTTTAACATCAATGTTAGAAAGTTGGGCGTACACTTCAGAGGGTTTGGAGTGTACGTCAGAAAGTTCGGCGTACACTTCAGAGAGTTGGGAGTATACGTCGGAAAGTTCGGCGTACACTTCGGAGAGTTGGGAGTATACGTCAGAAAGTTCGGCGTACACTTCGGAGAGTTGGGAGTATACGTCGGAAAGTTCTGCGTACACTTCGGAGAGTTGGGAGTGTACGTCAGAAAGTTCTGCAAGGATTTCGGAAAGCTCTGCAAAGCAAAAAAGAGGTATTTATTCAAAGAAATCTGCATCTTAATTCAAAATAACCAATTTTTCATACTTTTCGGCAGTTGCACCTTGCGCCGTTTTCACTTTCACTCTGTATATATACACACCTCTGCCAATTTTATCTCCAAAATCATCTCTGCCATCCCAGTTAATAGGGTCGGAACGGAAACCATCCACGTTTACAAACTGGTCAATGCTTTTTACTAATTTGCCCGAAACGGTAAATACCTGAATTTGCACATCCAACGTTTGGCAACATTGGTTTTGCTCAAAATAAAACTGGGTTTTGGTAGTAAACGGGTTCGGATAATTAAGCACGTGGCTCAAAGCAAGGTCGGCTGATTGGGCTACCACAAACTCGGTGTACGATTCGGACGAGTTATTATACACATCCCAAACCTTCAATTTCAGCGTGTGTTTTCCTTCACTTAATCCGGCAAACGGATAGCGGATGGAACCAGATTTATAACTATTTAAATCTGCCTGATAATAATCGTTCAACACTATTGAATTGGTGGTGTTGCCATCGAGAACGGCTGTGAGGTCGTGCCCAATGCCATTTCCAACAGTGTTAATTCCGCTCGCATCTTTTAAAGTGGAATATAAATCAGGTTTTTCATTAGTTGTTCCTCCATAAACAAATTTGGCATCGTTCAAAAATAATTTTACTTCCGGACCAACAATATCGCTTACAGCCGAAGGATTGGTGCCTCCAACAAGTGCTTTTTCGTAATATCCTGCCGCATCAATTGTTCCGTTTTCAGCATAATAACTTATTCTGCCTGTATCCACACGATACTCAATATCTTTAGGTACGATAAAACTAAAGCGAAAATGCCCGTTGGTAACACTTACTTTACCTTTATACAATACATTTTTCTGAAGTTTAAAGGTAAATGGAGGACTTAGCGTAACTCCATCATTAGAAAGGGTTGTTATATTTATAGGTTTATCGTAAACCGTTGGATACAAAACTCCATTATAATTGCTTAAAATGTTATTGCTATTATCCCTCACAAAACCACTTATCGTCATCAACGAAAGTGCTTTCATCGTATCGTGACTTGCTGCAGAAACAAAATGAGAATTTATGGTATCGGTAGAAATATTGTATTTAGGATAATCTAGCGTTAATGCAGGGTCGCCAAGCAGGGTAAAGTTTCTGCCATTGGTGCTGTAGCCGTTCGGCAAATCTTTCATAATTTGGTATAAGTCGCCAAGGCGAGGCATACGGTTACCAATGGGAGTAAAGGCAGCAGCATAAAAAGATTGGTTCAAATAAAAATTAGGCGTAGCGTACGATTCTCGAACGGTAGTAAACAAAGCAATGCCAGCTCCTGTAGGGCTCAAAAAAGTATATTCTCCTGCGGAGATGCGCTCGGGGTCGTCATATCGGGCAAATTCGCAAGTGGCAGTAAAAATCAATGGCATATTATTCAAGTTGTTCCAGCCATTAATCTGCGAAATTTCCACTACTCGCTCGTGCGCCAAACCTACTTCGCCACCGTGCCCAGTATAATTCATAATCAAACAACCTTTTTCCACTCTTTTATTTATCGCATCTGCCGCGCCTGGGTACCTATCGCCACCTGGCGTAGCAACTTGCGGATATGAATCAAAATAAATTTTATCCACATTATAAACCTTGTCGCTATCCTTAATCATTGTCGCTAATTGGTCTGCCTGGCTGATGTGCAAATCGCCATCTTCATCATCAGCAATAAAACAAAGGGTGTTTCGCCAATCGCCAAAAGGAGAATTTAAAGTAGCATTAGTACAGGTGCTTGAAGGAGTATTGATGGTAGAAGGCAAACCAGTTTTTTTATAAAGAAATATCTTATTGAGAGCCGTATTAGCATCCGATTTTGTTTGAACCGGAAATCTTCCAATTCCCAAATCAACAGCACTTAACCCAGCACCACTTTGAATATCCATATTTCCTTCGGAGTCGTCCAAGCAACCATAAAAATCATCCGAAACATACGATTGTGCGGTAAGAAAAGATTCAACCGATTCGAAAGTAGGTATGAAATCGGAATTGTTGCTAAAGCGATGTTTGTTATCATAAGACCCGTCGCCAAATAACAATAAATATTTTGGAATTTGATTTACATTACCACCTGCTCTATCGTAAAACATCTTTAAAAAATTTCGGATAGCCGAAATATCTTTCGCACCCGATGAAAATTCGTTGTAAATTTCATCCGTCGTAACCACCAATCCAGGAATGGAGTCGGTAGCAAAGTGATAATCGGCAAGCTGCATTGCTTGGTCGTAAAAATCGGGGTGAGCAACAATAATCAAATCTTTATAAGTAAGGGAGTGTATATCCTGATTTTGTATTTTCCCAATTGCAAAAGGGGTTGAGTAAGATAAGCCGTTATACGCAACAAACTGTCGTAATGAATCCGAAGCCAATGTAAACTGATAATTATTTCCGGCAACAGTTAAATTTTGTTGCATCGCATTTGTTGGGTCAGTAACTTCCCACACCTGAATTGGCGAAGTACTCGAAATAGTATATTGAGCTATGTTACCAGCACCCACCGAACGCGAATCTCTAAAACTCAACTGGTTTCCGTTCATTATTAAATTCCGTCGAGCATTTACCTCAATATAATCTAACCACGCCACCGCATCGGTATTTTGTTTTACCACATTTACATTAATAATTTGATTGTTTGGGGTAAACGAAAAACAAGTTGAGCCTGTGCTTGCATAAGTATCTCCCGATTCAGCCGGAATAGAAATGGTTGAACTTCCTGTTTGGCTGGTTACTGTATAAGTAGCATTTCCACCAGCTGTTAAATCTCGCGAAGCAACATTTGTTTTCACAGTGGCAGCAGCAGTATCAATATTGGGAAAAGAGAATGAAAAATTATATGACGCTATGTTGTCGAAATACTCTCCAAACCATTGTCTGCCCGAATGAATAAGATTAACTTGGTCGTTTTCGTGATAAGCATAGTCATCAAACTTTGTAACAATATTAGTTGCACTACCCGAAGCCGATGTTTGTGTCTGAATTCTTTTCCCTACCCCTAAATCAGTATTAATAAAGTAATAAGCAGAATCAGAATAAAGATTAA
>CAILDT010000041.1 GCA_903833025.1 uncultured Bacteroidota bacterium
AGATGAATCTAAACCAGCTGAGAGAGTTGTGAGAAAAACAAGGGGTATATTTTTATAATTTACTTCTTTTTCTTTGAACGTACAGGTATAGAAGATGCTTTTTCTTGTTTCTGTTTTTCTTTATGTTCGGCTTTTTCTTGTTTCATTTGGGCTTTCTGTTCTTCTTTTTCCTGTTTTTGTTCTGCTTTCGCCGCTTTTGTTGGTGCAACTCTTTCACTATATTGAGCCCTTCGATTTGCTAATTTCATTTGGCGTTCATACTCAATTCGTTCCATTAAATCATTTGGTTTATTAATATCTTTTGATTGGTCATGAAACTCAGGTTCTTTAACTGTTGAGTGATCGTGAAAACTTAATGGGTTATAAAAGTTTTCTGTATGGTGTTCGCGAGGATATAAATGTGATAAATTTAAATAGTTTGAATGATGTCTGTTTGTACGTGCTGACACATCGGACATATCATCCCTAGCATCATGTTCAAATTGAGGTAGAGGTGGTGGAGGAATAAAACCAGGAAGTGATGCCGGTGTAGGTTTATCAGCATCTTTTAATTGTAATTGCGAATTAGTTTCTACAAAATAAGGTTTATTAGTTAGAGGTGGTGGTGCTGGATAATTAAAGAATGGTGTAATGCTATGTAGCATATGTGGAGTCGCTGCATAGCTATTCTGTGCTATTGCATGTTTTCTATGTTTCGATTTCCTTCTTTTAGTCTTTGTATTAACAATTTTTATATTAATATGATTACTATTATGAATCTTCTGAGTCATCTATATCATAATCTAGATTATTATTTTTTAAAATAATTTCGTCATAGTTTTGGAATATACGTTGGTTACTTACATTTAAAAATAAATAGTCGTGTGGGTCCTTATATGCAAATCTCATTAGCTTCATCGTATCATCTTTGTTGGTTTCAAATAGTTCATCAAACAATGCGATTGCCTCAGTTTTGGATGGTTTAAACATCACCACATTGTTCACTAGTTTTCTAACTTCACGCGGACAACTGATGAAAGATTGAAGTAAAAGTATTATGTGTACTTTAAGATGTCTACGATTATAAATAATCTTCTTTAGTTGAGTTTGAATTGAATTTTGCTTTAATGATGCGCCTACGTCGTCAAGTATGAGTAAAGTAGTTTTCTTGTCCTTAGATGCATCTTCAAGCATAAACGTGATGGCACTGATTGAACTATTATTAAGTTCGTCGAATAACTTCTCGTCAGGATGATTTTTGAATATATTTTTTTTCATACTTGCGCGCGAGGTTGTAGGCATGACAGCAACCACATTGTCGAATACTTTTCTAAAAATCTTGTTTTCGCTTTTACCGGTAAGCCAACTTGTAAGCATCGAGGTTTTGCCCATTCCTGGTTTCCCGATTATTATTGTAAATTTAAATCCGTTTAGGTTTTGTAACATTGGGTACTTCTCTAGATTCTCGTTCAAAGAACCATCACAAGAAAATTCAGGAATTTTTAAATCCAATTTTTTATTGTGTATAACTTTTATACTCATATATAACCTTGATTAGATATTAATATCTAATTTTATATTATATATATGGTAAAGCTGTATAATGCTATCAAAGCTAGTTATGGAAATGCTGATACGTTGGGAAAACATGGTCAATATGTGAAAGATAAATCATTATCAAATAGCAATGAACAAGTGTATTATAATAAAAAGAAAAAGAAACTTCTTTATTCTGTTGCTGGTACTCATAATCTATCGGATGCCGTAACTGATGGTTATTTAGCATTTGGTCATTTAAAAGATACTAACAGATATAAAGAGGCGGCTGACACACTGCAAAAAGCCAAGTTAAAATATAATCCTAAAAATACCGTAGGAGTTGGACACAGTTTAGGCGGTTCAATCATAGGTTATTTGCCCGTGGATAGATCTATTAGTCTAGATAAAGGAGCGACAATTGGTCAACCTATACGATCTACTGAAA
>CAILDT010000042.1 GCA_903833025.1 uncultured Bacteroidota bacterium
TTGATAATATCATAACCGACATTAGTTATTGTACCCATAGTATTAGGTTCAATAGGAAATGGTTCGTCAACCATTTCTTCAATTTTGATTCTTTTACCGATTAAATAGTGATTTTTCATAAGTGTTTATTTGTCGTTGTAAATAAATAATTGAATTAAAGCCACCAATTCTTTGATAGTCTTATTTTGATTATCAATGGTATTACCCCATTGTTCAAAATTACCATCATTGTTTACATAAAAGTTTGTAATACTTTTATCGGGTAAAATAAATGTACCCTCAATGCTATTATCAGCATTGAATTTCATCTGCGTTTTAATGCGATTTGACATAAAATAATTTGTTTGTGTTAGTAAATAATACGCTAATTTAAGAAAGATATTGTGTCCCACAAAATTATTTTTAATTATTTTTTTAAATGTGTCCACCTGGAGGAGGATCATTATAAGTTTACTTGCAAATAACTTCGCCACGGGACGGCACGGAAGTTTACTTGCAAATTGCTATATGGTGTAATACGAATTTTTGCAAGGAAACATATTCCAGGACCAAGACGACTTCTATCGCTTTCCACATAAAAAAACCCCAACACATAAGCATTGGGGTCTGAACAAAAACAATATGAACCAAGAAAACTATTCAACCATTTCCATAACTTGACCAATAGTATGGAACTTCACTTTAGCTTTAACCTCATCTAAAGTTAAACTCGTGCTAATAGATTCTCCAGTTTCAGCTTCAAAACCCATAACAATACCTTTACCCGCTAAAGGCTGATAGTAACCTTCAATAGAGAAAAACATCGTATTGCTAAACATACCTTCATCATCAATATAGACATCATTGTTTGGGTCTATATTAGCAATGTCAAAAGAACGGCATCCAAGCTGAGAATAATAATCTTCTAAGCCTTTAGTAGCGTCAATAAATGTTTCGGTAATTGTACCAAAGTAAGGGTCAATTAAAAAACCTTTTTTCAAGTGCATTAAACTAATCATTGTTAAAAAATTTATGTTGTTAAATAATGAATGCAATATAAGTAGTTTTTTTATTCTTACCAAATATTTTACAAACATTTTTTAAAATATTTTATTTTGACAACCTTGTCATAATCCAAATACTTTACTTGCAAATGTGTAATACGATTTTACCCCAAACTAACTTTGGAGGATCACCTGTTAATTGTTTACTTGCAAATTGCTATATAGTGTAATACGAATTTTTTGCAAGGAAACATTATAGGCTCTCCAGGCGATAACGGCTAGACATAAAAAAACCCCACTATTTCTAGTGAGGCTTCTTATTATTAAACAAACTAATAACGATTATAGTTGTCGTTGTAATACTGCGATCTAGGATTGTTATATGTTCTTCTTCTTTGTGGTGGTCTTTGATAATCATCACGAGTAACTTCTTGCTGACCTTGAAACGAATGTTCTATAAGTTGGTCAAAAGTCTGTGATTCAATATTACCAATTGGACTACCATTTTTTGCACCTTCAATCAATTGTATAATATCTTGTAGTGTTTCTTCTACAAGTATATAGTTTTCTTTACCGAATTGAATGTTAGTACAAATACGATTTGTGTTTCTATCAATTTTTTGATACATACTCTCAATCTTATCAATGTTGATAATTGTAGGTCGGTCTTTACCGAAATAAGTTACTTTAATAAGCATAATTTACTTTTTAAGGATTGAATAAATGATTAAAGGCGTAATAGCCAATAATAAAAGAATGTCTTTAATAGCATCAATGAATGTGATTTTTTGATATGGCTTATACATTACGCCATCATTAGATTTTTTCATAAATTTTATTTGTTTTGGCAAATATAGGTATAATTTTTAAATACCAATATTTTTATTCTTTTTTTGGGGACTTCACCAGACAGGGGTAAGTTTACTTGCAAATAGGTATATTTTCATAGTTTTGCAAGGAAAGTTTAAAATGGAGAACGCTCGTTAGTTTTTGCAAGTAAACAATTTTTTCGCCCAGTGCGACTGATATTTTTTTTACTCAAAAAAAAACTATAAAAAACTTTGTAGAATAAAAAACATTAGTATATTTGTGAACTGCAATAACGCAGAAAAATAAAAAACTATAATGTTATGAACAAGAAAAATCTTTTAACGATTGCACCTATTGAAATTTTAAATTTGTTTATGAATGAAACAACGCACTTGTTTACGGACTACACTATATGTAGTTTAGCAGACTTATTAGGTGGTAAAAAATTACTTGCTAATTATGGTGGTGCAATTTACAAACGAAGTGTTTTAAACGCACCTAATAATCGTGATTATTATACTGCAATAGCTAATAAGCAAAATGCTTTAAATATTGTTGGCGAAATTGAATTAGCCGAGCATTTATACGCAGATAGATATATAGCAGATAATGGCAAGAAAAGTGTTTTAAGCTATCATAGAGCAGATATAAATTTAGCACCTGAATTACGCAGAAACTATTTGAATGTTATCCCTACTTACTGCAAAAGTGTTGAATATTTTGATGCTAATATGAATGTAATAGATACGGAAGAATTGCGACCTTATTTCATTGATAAGACAAGCAAAA
>CAILDT010000043.1 GCA_903833025.1 uncultured Bacteroidota bacterium
ATATTATAATTTTTATTCCCTAGTTCTGTATCAATATTAATAATGATTTCAGACAATATAATAATTTTATCGATAGAATAACATAATTAATAGTCTTTTTATTATTATGTATAAATAGTTTGATGCTATGATAAAAATTTATTATATATTTACATTGCAAATTTAATTTAAAAACAGATAAAACATATTTAAAACTATGCTCGAGGCAGAAACAACATTATCACTTAATCAGTACTTACAGAAATTTTTTGGGTTCGATACTTTTAAAGGTCAACAGGAGGCAGTAATTAAAAGTTTATTAGCAAAAAAAGACACCTTTGTAATAATGCCAACTGGTGGCGGGAAATCATTATGCTATCAATTACCTGCTTTGGTTAGTGAAGGAACAGCAATAATTATATCTCCACTAATTGCGTTGATGAAAAATCAGGTAGATGCCTTACGCAACTTTGGAAACGATGAAGGCATTGCACACTTTTTGAATTCATCTCTTTCGAAAGTAGAAATATTAAAAGTGAAGCAAGACATAAAAGATGGAAAAACAAAATTATTATATGTTGCTCCTGAAAGTTTAACAAAACAAGAAAACGTAACTTTCTTTAACGAAATAAAAATTTCTTTCTTTGCGATTGATGAAGCACATTGTATTTCGGAATGGGGACACGATTTTCGTCCTGAATACAGAAGGATAAGAGCAATTATTGAAGAGATAGGAACAGTTCCCATCATTGCATTGACGGCTACTGCTACTCCTAAAGTACAACAAGATATTCAAAAGAATCTTGGGATGAGTGATGCAAATGTTTATAAATCATCATTCAATAGAAGTAATTTATTTTATGAAGTTCGACCAAAAGTTAATGCGATAAAAGAAATTATTAAGTATGTAAAAACCCAACAAGGGAAATCAGGAATTATTTATTGTTTGAGTAGAAAAAAAGTAGAAGAGGTTGCTCAAACATTACAGGTAAATGGAATTAAAGCAGAGCCGTATCACGCGGGATTAGAAGCAAAAGACCGTGCAGCTACACAAGATAAGTTTTTGATGGAAGACATTGACGTGATTGTTGCAACCATTGCATTTGGTATGGGCATTGACAAACCAGACGTTCGTTTTGTAATACATCACGATATTCCAAAATCACTAGAAGGATATTATCAAGAAACTGGGCGTGGCGGAAGAGATGGCGGAGAAGGTAATTGCCTTACTTTTTATAGTTATGATGATATTGTAAAACTTGAAAAATTTATGAAAGGCAAGCCTGTTGCCGAACAGGAAATTGGAAAACAATTATTACACGAAACAGTTTCTTATGCTGAAACATCAAGTTGTCGCAGGAAATTTTTATTACATTATTTTGGAGAAGAGTTTGATGAAGCAAACTGTAAAGGGATGTGTGATAATTGTAGAAATCCAAAACAAAAATTTGAAGGAAAAGAGGATGTTGAGCTTGTGCTTGAAGTAATATCGGAGATAAAAGAAAAATTTAAAACCAAAGATGTTATTAATGTATTGATGGGAACAATTACTGCAATTGTAAAATCATATAAACATAATGATTTGGAATGTTTTGGGAAA
>CAILDT010000044.1 GCA_903833025.1 uncultured Bacteroidota bacterium
CATTAAAGATTTTTGATGTAGTTGGCACATTGGTTAATGAAATAAATAATATCACTACTGATGAATTGAAAATAGAAAAAGGAAAACTTACATCCGGAATTTATATTTACCGTTTAATTTCAAAAGATGGATTTTTTGGAAATGGTAAATTTATTGTTGACTAAAAACAATAAATACGATTAATGCAATTCTCATTTGAATTTAAAACCAATACACCCCTTATGAATTATACTGTAGCCGATAGATTTTTAAAATATGTGAGGATAGATACCCAAAGCGACCCTGCATCACCCACTTGCCCAAGTACTATAAAACAAAAGGATTTGGCACGTGTACTTGTTCAGGAGCTGTTGGATATGGGAATAAGAGATGCCGAGATGGATGCAAACGGATATGTGTACGCAACGATAGAAAGCACTACTGATAAAAAAGTGCCTGTTATTTGTTTTTGTTCGCATATGGATACATCGCCCGATTGTTCGGGTAAGAATGTGAATCCACAGGTAAATAAAAATTATGATGGAAAAGATATTGTATTGATAAACGACAGAACGCAGGTAATACGGGTAAATGAGCATCCTTCGTTATTAAAGCAAATAGGTAATGATATTATAACAACCGACGGAACTACCCTGTTAGGTGCGGATAACAAAGCTGGTGTGGCGGAAATAATGGATGCTGCAAATCATTTGATGAAGCATCCCGAAATAAAACACGGCATTATAAAAATATTATTTACCCCTGATGAAGAAATAGGAAGAGGTGCCGACAAAGCCGATTTAAAAAAGCTTGGCGCTGAGTATGGCTACACTATTGATGGAGAAGAATTGGGACACATAGAAAATGAAACCTTTTCGGCAGATGGATTAACAATAAATATTCACGGTGTGAGCACACATCCCGGCTTTGCAAAAAACAAAATGGAGAGTGCTTTAAAAATAGCAAGTGAAATAGTTGCTGCACTTCCTACGGATGAAATGAGTCCTGAAAGTACGGATAAAAAACAACCATTTGTACATCCCGTAGGTATTTCGGGTGCTGTGGAAGAGGCAAGCATTCAGTTTATTATTCGGTCGTTTGATGAAGCAGGATTAAAACGACAGGAAGATTTTTTGAAACAACTTACTGAACTTATTTTAAAAGCATATTCACATTCTACCTACGATATTGTTATAAAGCAACAGTACAGAAATATGAAACAGGTGTTGGATAAAAATCCGGAGATTGTGGAGAATGCAATGGAAGCTGTTCGTAGGGCAGGAGTAGAACCTGTATTATCAAGCATAAGAGGAGGTACGGATGGTTCTCGATTTTCATATATGGGTTTACCTTGTCCGAATATATTTGCAGGCGAACACGCATTTCATTCCAAACACGAATGGGTTTCTGTTCAGGATATGCAAAAGGCAGTGGACACAATAGTTAATTTGGCTATGGTTTGGGAGGAGCGAAGTTAATAATTACCTTTGCACTCTATGTCTTTCAAAAAAACAACAATTGCTTTATCGGATACAAAACAGTTTTCGAAATTGATAATTAATTATATCAATGGAGATGAATCGTTGCGTAAATTCTATGCCTACAAACCAGCTATTGAATCTTTCAAACAGGTGATTGAAGATAAAAGTAAGGAGAATATAAACCGTAAATTGTTGGTGGAAGTTTTAAAAGAGCAGTATGGAAAAACAATTATTAATTATCAATTATCAATTGTCAATTCCCTTTTGGAAGATAACACTTACACAGTTTGCACAGGTCATCAATTATGTATTTTCACGGGACCATTATATTTTATTTATAAGATAATCACAACCATTAATCTTGCAGAAGAATTAAAAAAGCAATACCCTGAAAACAATTTTGTTCCTGTTTATTGGATGGCTTCCGAAGACCACGACTTTGAAGAAGTGAGCAGTATTAATTTATTTGGCAAAAAAGTAAAGTGGAATAATCCAACTGCTAAAGGAGCTGTAGGAAGATTAGCCACAGAGTCGTTGAGGGAAGTAATTGAAGAGTTAAAACAAATTGTTGGAGAATCGGATAATGCAAACGAATTAATCGAATTATTTACAAATGCATACTTAAAA
>CAILDT010000045.1 GCA_903833025.1 uncultured Bacteroidota bacterium
ATTATTAAAGAAAAAAAGATACCGCGTGTGGGCGGGTGAAATGGTGCGATGAAATGGGATGGTGATGCTTCAAAAAATAATGGTTAATGGATAATTGACAATGGTTATATTTGCGCAAAATTGTGATTGTGGAAGAGAAAAAATTAAATATTCTGTTTTTATCGAGTTGGTATCCCAATAGATTGTTTCCGGCGTTGGGCAATTATGTGCAGAAACACGCTGAATGTGTGGCGATGAAAGCTAATGTGGCTGCGCTTTTTGTGTGTTCGGATATTGATTGTGAAGGTAAATATGAAATAGAAGAAGAAACGATAAATGGAATTTATACCGTAAAAGTTTATTATAAAAAAGTAAGGCATCGGTTTCCGGTGGTTTCGCATTTTCTGCGGATGAATCGTTATTTCAAAGGGCATTTTGAGGGATTGAAATTAATTAATAAAAATTTTGGGAAGGTTGATTTAATACACGAAAACGTTTTATATCCGGCAGGGATTATTTGTTGGTATTTGAAAAAATTTAAAAACATACCTTATATATGTACCGAACATTCGACAAAATATTTATCATCAAAAAATATTGAATTGGGTTTTGCGGAGAAAAAACTTTTGGCGATGATTGCAAAAAATGCAAGTTGTATTACCCCTGTATCAGCTAATTTGAGAGATGCGATGATTGAAAAAGGAATGAAAGGAGATTATGAGATTGTTTATAATGTGGTGGATACAAAATTGTTTTTTCGTGAAAAAGATAAAATAAAACGAGGGAAAATAAAATTGTTACACATTTCTACGTTGGATGATGCGCAAAAAAATATATCGGGAATGTTGCGTGTTACAAAGCAATTAGCCGAGTTGAGAAATGATTTTGAGTTTCATTTTATTGGCGATGGTGATAAAACACAACATATTAAAAAGGCAATACGGTTAGGAATTTATAATACGTTTGCTTTTTTTGAAGGAACAAAAACAACAATGGAAGTGGCAGCAATAATGAGAGATTCGGACTGTTTTGTGATGTTTAGCAATTACGAAAATTTGCCAGTAGTAATTGTGGAAGCGTTGGCAAGTGGCATTCCGGTGGTTTCTTCAAATGTTGGCGGAATAGGAGAGCATATAACAGAAAGGTTTGGAACGCTTGTAAAACAAATGGATGAAGAAGGATTGTTAATTGCATTAAATAATGTGATTGATGATGTGAAAGCAGAGAAATATGATGCGGAACTATTAAGTAATTATGCAAATGATAATTTTAGTTATGAAAATGTTTGTGAACGATTTCATAGTATTTATTACAGAGTATTAAACACCAAAAAACCAAATGAGTAAATTATCTAAGCTTTTAAAAGCATTGAATTTAATAGTAAAGCAACCATCATTGCTTAATAAAATTATTGACGATGCAAATGTAAATAAGCAAGAAGTGATTGCAAAATATAATTTACCTAACGGATTAAAAACAATTAATATTGTTGATTTGCTCGCTGATTTTAATGAAACAGTAGAACCGTTTTGTGCTTTGGATGGTGGCTCCACTCCTATTGATTTGGCAATGTTAAAAGGTTTGGCAAAAAGCAAAACAGATTGCAATTATTTTGAAATAGGTACGTGGCGTGGCGAAAGTGTTGCCAATGTGGCAAGTGTAGCAAAGCATTGTGTTACGCTTAATTTATCGGATGAAGATTTATTGAAGATGGGAATGGATAAAAAATATGTGGGCTTGCATCGTTTCTTTTCAAAGGATTTAAAAAATGTAACTCACATAGAAGGAAATTCGCAAACATTTGATTTCACTACCTATTATAAACAGTTTGATTTAATTTTTATTGATGGCGACCACCATTATGAAAGTGTGAAAAATGATACCATTAACGCATTCAAACTTTTAAAAGAGGATAGTTCTATCATTGTTTGGCACGATTACGGAAACAATCCTGACGATGTGAGATGGGATGTGTTGAAAGGGATATTGGATGGAACACCGGCTGATAAACAAAAATATGTTTATCGTGTGTCAAATACTTTATGCGCTATATATACTACGCAAGCTATACAATCAAAGTATTTAATCCCCTACTCTACTCCCGATAAGTTTTTTTCTATCTCGGTGAAATCAAAATCTATCTAAAAAATAAATTAATTTTTGTTTTGCGTATATGATTTATATATATTTGTGCAACAAAATAATTAACACTTAACTTTAAATTTATTAATGCTATGAAAAAACATTTACTATTAGGAATTGCAGTTGTTGCCGGAGTTGTTGCTTTCGGACAAAACTCATCAACAGTGCATACCTCAATCACACCGCAAAAAATTAACCCTATTGCCGCAAAAGTTGCTTTGCCGATTCAAAAATTCAATCAATTGGGAGGTCCTAATACATTTGAATCAGTAGTTTATGGGGCACAACAATTTCAAAACCGCCCAAAAGTATGGGGACCAGCAGTTCGCATTGGTGGTACAGGTTACCAACTACAAACTAACTCTTCTATTTGTAATAGAATTGTCCGTCCAACAGATTCAACCATTTCGGCAACTTGGACAATGTCACAATTGTTAGTTACTCCTTGGGCTGACAGAGGAACAGGTTATAACTATTTTAATGGCTCTGCTTGGTCACTTGGTTCAGGTTCAGGCGGTGGACCAACAGCTAGAATAGAAAGTGTAAGATGCGGATTTACTAATATTGGTTATACAAATACTGGAGAAGAAATTATTGTTAGTCACGAAGCACCCTCAGGTGGTGGTTTAGGTTATCTTCACGTTGACCAACGCCCAGCAGTAGGAACAGGAACTTGGACAGAATCTGCTTTAGGTTTTTCTGACGTATGGGCACGTATGGCAGTTGGCGGTGCTAATGGACACACGATACACGTAATATCCAGCTCAGGGCTTGGTGGCGGAACTGCACTTATTACTTACCACGGACAAACTGGTGCGATTGATTATTCTCGCTCTTTAGATGGCGGAAATACTTGGGATTTACAACGTACTATTATTCCTTGTTTAGACTCTTCTCACTATTTAGGTTTCGGTGGGGATTCATATTCAATAGATGCAAAAGGAGATACAATTGCAATTGTTGCTGGTGGTTTTGATGTTGACGTAGTGCTTGCGAAATCTTATGATAACGGTAATACTTGGACAAGCACAGTTGTAAAAAGATTCCCAATACCGATGTATAATGGAGCTACAATGGTTACAGATACAACTAATCCGGTAGGAGGAACAAACATAGATACACTTGAATCGAACGATGCTTCAGTAGAAGTTTTGTTGGATAACAATGGAATGGCGCACGTATGGTATGGCCGAATGAGAGTTTCGGAAGCTGCGGGTGGAACTGCAATGTCGTATTTCCCAGCTACTGATGGTTTAATGTATTGGAACGAAAGTATGGGTACTTCACAACCAGTAATGATTGCTGCTGTTAAAGATTTAAGTTATCCTGGACATCCACTTGATTCAGTTATTAATATTGACTTCTGTAACACTGCAGGTTGTACCTTATTAGGATTTGGAACGTATCAAGTATCTTTAACTTCCTTCCCAAGTGCAGGTACTGACCCACAAGGCAGACTTTACCTTGCTTACGGAAGTATTTATGAAGGCGTTACAGAACAAGGAAATGAAATACCAACTCATAATACAGGAGCTAATCCACCATCTGTAAGTTACCGTCACACTTATTTAATGCGTTCTGATGATAATGGAGCAACTTGGTGTACTCCAATTGACTTGTCAGACCCTGAAACAACATATACAGGAACGTACGATTATATTGAAGGTGTTTACGGTGCAGTTGCAAAACATAATAATGGATTTGTCCATTTAATTAATCAGCAGGATAACAGCCCAGGGCACGGTGTTGCTGGTAGTGGTACTAATCCTGACACACAAACTAATGCTGCTGATATTTTGTATTACAAAATTCCAGTTGATGACTTAGCTTGTAATACTGGAGTTAACGATAAATATAAAAATGATAACTCCATTAGTTTATACCCTAACCCTGCTACAAATTCAGTTAACTTAAAATTTAATGTAACTAAAAACACAAAAGCATTAGTTAAAGTTTACAATGTAATGGGGCAGCAGGTTGCAAGTTTCGATAATCAATCAATCACTAATGGAAGTATTTTAACTATTGATGTAGCAAAATACACTAAAGGAATTTATTTTGTGAATTCGGTAATAGATGGTAAAACATTTTCGCATAAGTTAATAGTAGAATAAATTAAACAACATAAAAACTCCGATAATTTTATCGGAGTTTTTTTTGCTCTTTACTTTTTAATAAAAAAATAAAATGCTTAGAAACGTACTTTCAGTAATAACAGGGTTGGTAATTTGTTTCATTCTAATTTTAGTTGGGGAAACATTTATTCACGACCACCTCGTTTCTTTTCCATCAACCATAAAATCGTCGGAGGAATTAAAAACGTTTATTAATACAGCCCCTGCAATTCTCCATATTTATATTCTGCTCAATTATGCCTTCACCACTTTTATAGGAGGTATTTGTACCTCGTTGATTGCAAGCACAAAAAAAATATCGAAAGCGGTAACCCTTGGTGGTATATTAACTGGTATGGGTGTTTTAAACCTTAGTAACGTTGGGCATCCTACTTGGGTAATTATTTGCGGATTGTTTGCTTTCCTTCCTTTCGCCTGGTTTGGTGGGCTTATTGGAACGAAATTATCCACTAAAAAGCAGTAAAAGCCTTTCTTCCCGAAAAGAGATATCTTCTTACCAAAAAGAAACATCTTTTCATCAGAAAGGTATATCTTTCTGAAAAGCACACACTTTTAAGAACCACAATTTAAGAAATAAAAAAATCGCCCCTCACAAAAAGTGAAAGGCGATTAATAAAATATAGCATTTTATCTCAAATCCTCCACCGAAACTCCCGGATGCGCTTTTGTGTTAAAAGTAAAATAGGTATCAGGAATAGCAGTATTTGGCTCAAATGTTTTTATAGTATAGGTTTGAGAAGAGCCATCCTTCATCATCATTTTTACAGAAGAAATTTGCTTTTTTGTTTTATCTACATACAATTTAGCGGTATGAAACTTTTTCTTGTCAGGATTTTCAGGAAATAAACTGATAGTTTGCATAAGTGCATCTTCGCCTTCAAATTTATATTTATACCCTTTTTCGTAAATCGTAAAAATAGTGGACGGATTTACCGCATCATCCCCACCCGTTTCCATATCCTTTACCTGCACCTCGTTTGCATCCTTTATAAAATCCCAAACTATTTTTCCGTCGCAATATATTTCGTGTCCTGGTATCTCCAATTTATACTTTGTTCCTTTGGTAGTTATTTTTCCATTTTGAGTGTCTTTGGATTTATCTTTCTTTTCATTAACAAATGAAAACTCTGCTTTGATGGTAGTGTAAGCCTTTGTTTTGGCACTCAATTCATCTAATATTTTTTTTGCCTGCGGATCGGTTTGCGAATTTGAATTTAAAAAACTCACCACTAATAACACTGCAACACTCCATTTTTTAATAACCATTTTACTTTATTTTTATAAATTATTATTTTAAATTATTTTCTCGCTTCGCTCAGAAGACAAACTAAACTTATCATCCAGCACATTTAAAAAAAAATTACGACTTCTCGTTTTTCAAAAACTGTTCCAAAGATAACATATCTTTAATTAATACCTCTCGTGCTTTTGAACCCTCGAAAGGACCAATAACTCCAGCAGATTCCAACTGGTCCACAATTCTGCCCGCCCTGTTATATCCTAATTTCAATCTTCTCTGTAACAGTGAAGCAGAACCCTGTTGCGTCTGCACCACTATTTCAGCCGCCTGATTAAAAAAGCTATCGCGTTGCGATGGATCATCCTCCTTGCTACCACTACCTTCGCCATTTTCATCCACATATTCTGGCAACATAAACGCAGTAGGGTAGCTTCGTTGGCTGCCAATAAAATCACAAATTTTATCCACCTCCGGCGTATCCACAAATGCACATTGCAAACGAATTAAATCGTTACCCGTAGAAAGCAACATATCACCACGCCCTATCAATTGGTCAGCTCCGCCAGAATCAAGTATAGTACGCGAATCAATTTTTGAAGTAACCCGAAACGCAATACGTGCAGGGAAATTCGCCTTTATTGTTCCTGTAATAATATTTACAGATGGTCGCTGGGTAGCAATAATTAAATGGATTCCGATGGCACGTGCAAGTTGCGCAAGTCGTGCAATAGGCGTTTCCACTTCCTTTCCAGCAGTCATTATCAAATCGGCAAACTCATCCACCACTAGAATTATATAAGGCAAAAATTTATGTCCATTATTAGGATTGAGTTTGCGGGCAATAAATTTAGCATTGTATTCTTTTAAATTACGTACTTCCGCAAGCTTCAATAAATCATATCGCTGGTCCATCTCTATACACAAGGAGTTTAGCGTATGCACCACTTTTTTTGTATCCGTAATAATCGCATCACCACCATCAGGCAGCATTGCTAAATAATGTCTTTCTATTTTATTAAACAAAGTCAACTCCACTTTTTTAGGGTCAACCAATACAAATTTTATTTGCGAAGGATGTTTTTTATAAAGCAAAGAAACCAGCACAGCATTTAACCCAACCGACTTCCCTTGCCCCGTTGCACCTGCCATTAATAAGTGTGGCATTTTTGCCAAATCAAAAATAAAAGTTTCATTGCTGATTGTTTTACCCAATGCAATAGGCAAATCCATCGTAGTATTCTGAAATTTTTCTGAAGCAAGCAAAGTCCTCATCGGTACCATCTCTGGATTTAAATTCGGAACCTCAATACCAATAGTTCCTTTACCTGGAATAGGCGCAATAATACGAATACCCAACGCAGACAAACTCAAAGCAATATCATCTTCGAGATTTTTTATTTTAGAAATACGAACACCTGCAGCAGGAATGATTTCATACAATGTAACTGTAGGACCAACGGTTGCTTTTATTTTTTCAATCTCAATTCCATAATCACCAAGCGTTTTAAGAATGCGGTCTTTGTTGGCATTTAGCTCCTCCGTATTTATAGTAATATCTTTTGTCCCTCCATAATCTTCCAGTAAATCTATCGGCGGAAACTGATAAGACGATAAATCCAATGTTGGGTCATACTCTCCTACTTGAGATTTCAGAGCTTCTGCGATTTGTTCTGGCGAAAGTTCTTCTTCCTTATTCTCAATTATGTCAGCATTTTCTAATGTAAATGGCACTTTATCTGTTTCATCTGATAAAACTAATGGTTCGCTTTCCGCAGGTTTTTCAACTTCTTCAGTAATATCGTGTTTGGTATCATTGGTTATTTCAAAAGTATTACTTGCGTCTTCATTTATGTTTTCATCCTCATTTGCTTTAAAAACATTTTTCGAAATTTCTTTTTCTGCTTCTTCATTTACCAATTCTGGCTTCGCTTCTTCCTCCTCTTTTTTACTTAAATCAATTGAGAATTTAAAAGCCGCAATCAAAAAGACAAGAAGAGAAAATCCTAATAATACTCCTGTACCTATTAAACCTAAATATGAATTAAGTAAATTACTTATTGTAAAACCAAATGCCCCTCCGAGGAATAATAAGTCACCGTGAAAAATATATCCCAAGGTGATGGAAGAAAATATCAAAAAGAAAAATGAATATGAATATGCTTTGCGAAGATTTATTAATTCAAGATTAAAAAAGATACGAAAGCCAGTAAAAAAACAAAGGAAAGAGAAAATATAAGATGCTACTCCGAACCATTTGTAAATAAATATATGTGAAAGTAAAGCACCTAACTTACCTAACCAGTTTTCAACTTGCACGTCTGGAGAAAACAAATTACCAAGTACTTTACTCTGGTCTGCCTGCCAAGTAAAAGCAAATGAAGTAAAAGCTATTGCTAAATATACAGAGCATAATAAAAGGAACAATCCAAATACCCTTTGAAATTGAGGGGTATTAAAGAACGCAAAAAGATTGGCTACCTTTTTTTTAAAGCCATTTTCCTCTTTAGGAACATCTGTTTTTACTTTCTCTTTCTTTGGTTTAGCCTCTGAAGGTTTAACTTCTTCTTTAGTTTCCTTTAACGTGTTCTTTAATGTATTTTTTTTTGGCTCTGCCATTATAAAATGTTAGTAACTCTCAAATTGAATTATTTGAAAAACGAAATTAGTAATAAGCAAGTTGTAGAATGCACTCTCATTTATAATATTATAAACCTGTAATTGTGAATAACAATTGTTCAAAAAAAAAGCGTCCCGCAATTTGCGGGACGCTTTCCTTAATCTTTAAACAATATAAACTTATTGTTTAATCACCCTTTGTGTATAAAGCACATTCGATTCATTTCCTAAAATTCTCACAAAGTACATTCCATCTTTGTACGATTCTATGTTCGTTTTCATCGTGTTTGCTCCTGTTGTCAATTGGTGTTTTTGTTGTACCAACAAGTTACCTAGTATATCATATACTTCCACTGTTACCTCTTGGTCAGCATCTAA
>CAILDT010000046.1 GCA_903833025.1 uncultured Bacteroidota bacterium
AAATACACTTTTAGCATTCCTGACTGTATCAGGGCAATGGTTCCATAATCTTGTACTATCTCCATGAAATGATTTAATGGTCAAGGGTGTTTTCCCTATTTCGATGAGTTTCCCCATTGTTTTTCCCCTTGTGTCAAGACCTTCCACTTCACTCTGTTTCCTTAGAATTATAGGATGATTTGGTAGGTTTAAAGCCTTCCAGGTTTCTGTGATTTTAGCTTGGGCATTCAGTTGGTTTATAGAGAGGAAACCAGTCTCTTTTAGCAATGTTTCTGTACTGGTTTGATCATTATAGGGTTTGTTGAGAACAACTCGCATCATTTTGTTTTGCAATCTTTGTAGGCTAGCAAGGTGGTTATTTCGGGGGTCAGTGTCAAGCTTCCCGACACTGCCACACAGGTGCAGGCCATATCTTGCTTTAGAAAGCCAGAGGCTTGAGGCTACCATTTTTATGGCAGCATTGGATACATGGCTTTTTAATCTCCTTATCAGGAATAATCTTTTATTCAATGCAGGCACCCTAAGACATAAGTAGCCCGCACTTAAGCTCGGAGAAGATAAATATGTCCTGCAACAGAAAATAAGTACTGAACGGCATTTCAACTAGAACACAGTTCCCATAGGAAACTATTGTATACATCCAAGTAGTTGACAGAAGCCGGAGGAAACAAATGAAGAATTGATATTCTGTATAATCAATAACATGTATTAGAAAAAAAGGTCTACCAGATGACCAACATTAAAAAAATGATGATCTTCCTTAATGTCATTTCTAATTAGATGACAATCTTGCTAAAATTTGAAATTTGATTTATCATGCATATTAATAAGGACACCAAATCTCAATGTTTTTGGTAATTTACCACAAAAATGAACACTCTTTTATAAAATTCAAAATATTAAGTAGGCCCCCTAAATTACACATGTGCATAACATAGATAAGTGTATGGGCGAGGGTAATTAGTGATAAAAAATAAAAATTAATATAAATTTAACTCTTTGTCTTCATTGTTAAAAAAATTTGCTTGTTTTTCCCAATATTAATTTAAAGAATTTGATAAGCTAAAGTGGCTGAATGGATAGAGCAGCGGACTGCCTCTCCATTCCCTTGTCTGTACATGGTTCAAATCCCGGCAGCAGCTAATTTGTTAATAAGAAGCAATTGGTCAATTTGCGCTGCTTTGAGCATGGTTGGAATGTACAATATGTGTAAAGATGTGAATCCGGTGATTCCCCCTACAACATGCATTCAGACATATTGTGTAAAAACATTTTAAAAATATAGAAAAAAGCAGGGTGGCAACATTTAAAACAAATTTAAGAAATTTAAAATCTTAAGAAATTATAGTGCCGAATTTGAGTGATAACATATGTGGGGGAGTATAGTGTACATTTAAAGTAATTTTTTTGTTTAAATGTTGGCTCCCCTATGGGGAGCTTCTTCTTCTGACACTCTGTTGTCTATATTTCAGTACATAATACACAATTTAAAATATGATACATGGATTTACACAGATGGACACAACATGTAAATTTTTTAGCTCTTCCCTCTCCATGAGTACATGGTTAAGGTTTTGAGGACACC
>CAILDT010000047.1 GCA_903833025.1 uncultured Bacteroidota bacterium
CTTTTCCAAAAGACCCAAAGGATAAAAAATTGGATATGAAAGTAAACAATGCGATTACTTTTTTACTCGGAAAAGACAATAGCATTTATTATTATAATGGTCAATTCTATCCTGAAAAAAATAAGGATGGGAAACCACCAACAACAATTACCAAAACAGATTTCTCGAAAGACGGCTTACATAAATTATTGCTCGATAGAAATAAACCAACAATTGATGCTATTAAAAAGTTGGAAGAACAATATCAACGAAAAGAAATAACTGCTGATACATTAAAGAAAAGAGCAATAGCCATACAAGGCAGAAAAGCAGATGATGCTAAAGGTATTCCTGCCGGATTAACGGTTTTAATTAAAACTGATGACAAGGCAGTTTACAAAAATGTAGTTGATTTGATTGACGAAATCAAGATTTGCAACATCGGTATTTATGCTATTGTGGATATGATGCCAAGTGAAAAAACATTGTTAGACGCTGAAACAACTAAATAATACTATTTAAAATGCCTGAAAAAACATTATTTAATGAATGGACTGATGTGGTAGCCGAAGGTCGTAATGCACTTGTTTTTGAGGATAGAAACAAGGTTTACGGAGCTTTCGAATTACGCAGAAGATACAATCGCACGGTTGCCATTGCACTTACTATTGCAGTAGCTTCGTTTTTATTTATGGTGAGCATTCCTTCTATAATTGCTTTTATTGAAGGATTAAAAACAGAGGAAATGAAACCTGTTGAAATTACATCAGCAGATTTAACCCCTCCTCCGTTGGATGAAACTACACCACCACCACCGCCACCACCACCGCCACCACCAGTTGAACAAACTATTAAGTTTACGCCTCCTGTTGTTACGGACGAAAAAGTGGTTGACCCACCACCTGTTATTACTGAAGATTCACCAAAAATAGACCTCGACACACACGAAAAAACGGGTGATGATAACATTGTTATTCCTGAAGAAAAGAATGTGGTAGTTGCGCCAGCTGACGACCAGATTTTTACTGTTGTGGAGCAACAAGCATCTTTCCCGGGTGGCGATGCTGAAATGTATAACTTTATCAGAAAAAGTGTTGTATATCCTCAAGTGGAGAAAGAAGCAAACATAACAGGTACTTGCTATGTTACTTTTGTTGTTGAGAAAAGTGGAGCTATAACCGATGTGAAAATATTGAGAGGAGTTTCGGGCGGACCCGGATGTGATAAAGAAGCTATTCGTGTTGTAAAATCTATGCCTCCGTGGAAACCGGGTAAACAAAACGGTCACGAGGTGCGTGTTCAATTTAACTTGCCGATTAAGTTTACTATCAGATAAGAAGGCGGTTTAGTTTTTATTCTGCTTCATTATTATACTTAATTTCGTACCAATGTTTTCAAGCAGTAATCCTTCGTTAGAAAAAATACGCTATTACTCCAACTATTTTATGGTGTTGGTGTATTTATTTCTTGGTGCACTTTTCTTTTTTACTGATATTGGGATTAATACATTTCCATCTTACAGAAAAGAAATTGGCTGCACAATGATGATTTATGGGGCAATACGAACATTGATGACGTATCGAAAAAACAAAAGAGAAAAAAATGAGCACCAAGGTTAAAATAAAACATAAATGGAATATGCTTCGGTTTTATTTAAGCTTTATGCTGTTGTCTTTCTATTTAACGGTTTCTGTTTTGTTTCTTTTTACTGATATGTGGAGCGATTTAATTCCGAGCGGAAGAACAATGATAGGTTTAATCCTCCTCCTTTTTGGTGCTTTCCGATTTTATGTTGCTTACAGAAGGTACAAAACCAAGAAAGAACGTATTCATAATATTCAATCATTCAAAAAAGAGGCCTCGGTTGAATAAATTTCTTTTCATAGCAATTATTTCTGTTTTGTTTTATTGTTGTTCGGGCGGAGGAACTAACGAGCCAACAGATACTGCAACATCGGGCACGGTAAATATTATTGTGGACGAATCGTTTCAGCAATTGTTCGACACCCAAATTTATACTTTCCACAGTTTATACCCCAATGCGTATGTAACCGCAAAATATATGGCGGAAACAGATGCGCTTCAGCAGATGATTAATGATTCGTGCAAGGTGGTGGTTATGTGCCGCGATTTAACGAAAGATGAGCGTAAATCATTCGAACAAAAAAACATATTTCCTATTTCTACAAAGATTGCCGAAGATGCAATTGCGCTGATTGTAAATCCTGAAAACACTGATTCTTCATTAACAATAGATAAAGTAAAATCTATTTTGCAAGGCAAAGATACATTGTGGAATATGATAAATCCGAAATCGAAATTAGGAAAAATAAATGTGGTGTTTGATAATGCAGGTTCGGCTAACGAAAGATATATGAACGATACTTTATTAAAAGGAAGTGGGTTTGGCAAAAATGTTTTTGCTGTAAAATCGAACCCCGAAGTGATAGATTATGTAAGTAAAAACAAAAATGCAATTGGCTTTTTGAGTGTAAATTGGATTAGCGATAGAGATGATACGGTGGCTCTCAACTTCCTGAAAAAAGTGAATGTGCTGGCAATAAAAAAAGACGATAAATCGGAAGGGTATCAACCTTTTCAAGCGTATATAAAAACTAAAGATTATCCATTTTGCAGAGATATTTATACCATTAACCGCCAAACAAGAAGTGGACTTGGTATGGGATTTGTTTCCTTTGTGGCAGGCGAAAAAGGGCAGTTGATGATTTTGAAAGCGGGATTGGTTCCGGCAATTGCGCCTACGAGGATGGTTAGAATTAGTTATTAAAAACGTTATTTGCAGCGATGAAACCTTATTTGTACAACAAGGTAGCTTATAGGTATAATAAAGTGGGTTATAAGTAGAAGAAGGTGGCTTATTTGCAAAGAAGCCAGCTTGTTTGCAAATAAAGTAGCGTAATTAGTACAATAAGCCAGCTTATTTGCAAATAAGGTACATTGTTGGTACTATAAGGTGGCTTATTAGTATATTAAGGAGCGTTATTTGGCAAATAAGGCACATTGTTTGGCAAATAAGGTGGCTTATTTGCAAATCAAAGAAAAGAGTAAACAAAGTGTGGTTAAACTAGAACAAATAAGTAAAGTAAATTAAGTAAACAGAATAAATTTTTATGAAAACAACAAAATTATTTTTTATTGCAGGGCTGATGTCGGCATCGTCCTTATTTTCACAATCGTTATCGGATGCGATAAAGCAAACGATGAACGAACAATTTGAACCAGCTGATGCTTCATTTAAAGCATTGGTACAATCAAATCCTGGAAACGGAGAATTTTATTTTTATTATGGTGAAAACTATTTTAAAAACGGAAATATGGATATGGCAAATCAGATGTACCAAAAAGGAGTGGATATGAATGCTACAAATCCGCTGCCTTATGTGGGGTTAGGTAAAGTGCAATGGTATCAAGGAAAACAAACCGAAGCAAAAGCAAACTTTTTTAAAGCAACTACGCTTTCAGCAAATAAAA
>CAILDT010000048.1 GCA_903833025.1 uncultured Bacteroidota bacterium
CTCAAGCATGGCGCTTTGCGACTCCTCGATACGGGCAAGTACCGCCCGCACCGTGCTCTCGCCAAACTGAGCCGTCCTAACATCATTGGTCAGCCACAGCTTTAATAACCCACCCAAGCGCCCCAGATCACCGTTGATACGCGCAAGCTCCATGACTTTGCCATAATCCATAATGCTTTTCGGCACATAACCTTGGCCGAGCAAACGCAAATAGGCAGAAGTACTCTGTCCGGTTTGCTGGGCATAGGACTCAATGAGGGCTTTTTCATCGGGTGTCACCCGAACAACAATCGGGGTACTGCCCTTTCTGGTGGGTTTCTTTTCAGTCATCACAGCCTCCTGTTAACAAAAAGAGCGGCGGTAGCCGCTGGGCCTCGCAGAGCAGGATTCCCATTGAGCGCTTTGCGCGAATAAGGGGATGTGAAGGTCTAGTATCTGCTACGCAGGTGCTAGCACTTCACATATCCTGCCCCGACTTAAATGTGGATAAGTTAAAGCATAGCATTTATTTTACATTTTCGTTATATTGATTTTATCTTTATTTTCAATTAGACTGTTTGTCAACACCATAAAAAATGGAAAAATCGCTAGGTAACTGATAAATAAAGCAATAATCCAGGAAAAATCAACAAAAAATAAAGCTAAAATCCAATAACCAATCAAGAAAAAATCCATGTCAAAAAAACTGACGGAACTCATTGCACTGGCAGAAATGCAAAGACGACAACAAGGCACCGGCATTAAAAATCGGTCGGCCTTTCTAGCCTTACGAAACGACATAAAGGAAGCAATGTTAGATGGTTGGGCCCTGAAACAAATTTACCGAACCCTACACACGCAACAGAAAATAACCTGTAGTTACCAAACCTTCGTTAACTATGCGAATGAGTTGATTCTAAAATCCAAGCAAGCACCAAACGCAACAAAGATATTGAATCAGTGCACTAAACAAGAAACCCCAGAACAAAAAGCAAACTTCAATGACACGGAAACCCGCATAAAAAAGCCACCGGAATTACCCGGCTTTATATTCAATCCTATCGCAAAAAAAGAGGACTTAATCTAATGGCAAAAATACACATGATCTTGCAAGGCAAAGGCGGCGTCGGTAAGTCGCTAATAGCCACCCTACTCGCACAATATAAAATCAATGCTGGTCAACAGCCGCTTTGTATCGATACGGATCCAGTCAATGCCACCTTTCATGGTTTTGAAAGGCTAAACGTTAAACGCCTGCACATCCTGGAGAATGAAGAAATCAACCCCAGGCATTTTGATACCTTGGTCGAATTGATTGCACCAGCAACGGACGATGTCATTATTGATAACGGCGCCAGCTCTTTTGTACCACTTTCACACTACCTTAACAGCAACCAGGTGCCCTCACTCTTACAGAAACTGGGGCATGAGCTCGTAATACATACCGTGATAACGGGCAGCCAAGCGTTAACAGATACCCTGAACGGTTTCTCCCAACTCGTTACACAATTCACCCAAGAAACCACTTTTATTGTCTGGCTCAATCCCTATTGAGGCGCCATAGAAAGCGATGGCAAAAACTTTGAACAAATGAAGGCCTATACGGCAAATAAAAACAGAGTCTCAGCGATTATAAAAATGCCTACGCTGAAAAAAGAAACTTATGGCCGTGACTTGGCGGATATGCTGCAAGAGCACTTAACATTCGATGAAGCAATTGCTAATCCTGCCCTAACAATTATGACCAGGCAACGACTGACTATCATAAAAAAACAATTATTTGAACAAATGGAAAGTGCGGTCGTACTCTAATGACCGACGATAATGCACTGGGAGAAATGATTATAGAAATCGCGGCAAAACATGGTATAGCCTTGGGTCGAGACGATCCTATATTGATACTGCAAACGCTCAATAACAGATTGCTACAAGACAACCAAAAAGCCCAACAAGCCATGCTAAACCAGTATAAAGAAGAACTCGAAGCCTTATCACTCCGATGGAGTTCTGACACCAAGGAAAAAGCAGAACGCATTTTGAATGCCTCTCTCGAGAGTAGTAAAGTAGCGATGGATCAATTGATGCAAGCCGGTACAAAAGAGCTACTTTTAAGATTTACATCCCAGATGGACGAATCATTAATTCTTATCAGCTACTTAATCAAAGATACCAAACGTATAGGCACAATGAACATCATTGCTTCCTGCATCACTGTTTTAGCAGTAGCGGCATTATTAGGGGCAACGATATACCACTAAAGAGTTAAGCCAACTTATTGCTATGCGTGATTTATCATGCTTAAACAACACTCAACGGACAAATGAAAGTACCGTAATCGACCAAAAGGAAACAGTTTTTATTGTTTTCTTTTTGTTCTCTTTTTACTTGCTTTCTTAAGTATTTGCGATAAACTTACAAAAAACAAAACAAAGGAGATTCCAAATGAACAATAAAGTACACATGCGTGACCAAGCGTTTAATCAAGTTAAAGACATCATGAACGCTTATAAGAAGAAACC
>CAILDT010000049.1 GCA_903833025.1 uncultured Bacteroidota bacterium
ATAAATAAATTTATTTTAATAGGAGAAAATGTATTGAACTTTCATTCGTCTGATGATTGTTATTATGAGGAATGGTTTGACGAAGTAGAAGATGGATGGATTGCTTTCCTAAACTTTCGTGAGCACGTATTAACTGAATTTCAGCAGGCAAACATTGATTATTATATTGTTTCTGGCGGACACTTGAATGATATTGCCTGGCGTACTGCCTCACCGCAACAACTTTTTGAGAAGGTTGAACTCTTTGTTCAGAAAAGAATTGGAGCATAACAATGAGTAAGTTTATTTTTACTGCAACTGCTTTACTAATTCTTTCTCTTACCTCTTTATCACAAACTGAAATACCAACAATTGATACAATGGAATTTCAAAAGGGATATCCCTATTTGAAAAACGATGCACTTACACAATTAAAAAATTATCCATCACCAAGGTATTTACTCAACAATAATTTCTTGCGATTGTACAATTGGATGAGCCCTTATTATGCAGGAGGAGCAGGGCAACCTGGAATAAAAATACCTGACGGAATAAAACGCGGAGCAGAGATACAAGAAGAATTAGCACTCAATTGGAACTACAATTTAGTAATTTCTAATCCACGCATTGCACCTGACGAACGGGCATTGGCTGACCCTAACAATGCACTCTCCACATTCATTAATCTCGCAAATAAACATCCCGAAATGCCTTTAAGTGTTACTATTTTCTGGACACAAATTCGTCCTGATTTATTTGGTGGAGAACATTATGAACCAAATATAATGCGTAACGATTATCCTGAATCGTACTATCTAAAAGACGCTCGTATCAATAAAATAAAAAGAGTAATAAGTTATGCCGCACCAGATTCAATATTTATAGAAGATGGAATGGTGCAGAAAAAGCAATTGCAGTTACTTGTTAAACATTTAACCCGACCAATAAATATAATTAATGAAAACGGCGAAGAGCCACCTAAGTCTTATAAAGAAAAGATTTTGGAGAACGACGAACTGCTTATTAAAGATAAAAACAAAATGAAAATTGACAGTTGGGATATTTATACTGCCACAAAGAAGAAATATATTCGTCATTTATATTCATCTCAATTTATGGATGGTATTCCTCAATTAAAAAATACTTTGTTCACCATCTACCAAGTAGAAGCTGGTCCGGTTGACCATTTCGATTGGAATACATCCAAAGCAATGTGCTCTAAAATAAAAGGAAATTATTATTCTACTCCCGATTTTTATCCTCGCACACCCGATAATTGGAAGAACAGAAAAGGTGCGTGGCACGGCTGGAAGTGGATTAATGATGGACGTAAAATAGAAATAGCTGCTGGTGATAAATTCTTTTCCCCTTATGTAGCCGCTGGATGGGCTACTAATCCAGAGGAGGATATGCGCCCTGCACAATGGCTTGGGTTGTTGAAATGTTTGAGTGTTGTGGGCGCAGAGTTTTATTACACTGGTTATTTTAATCTAAAACAACCTTATTCTAAACCCGAAGACTATATATGGCAAGCCGCTATGCCTGCTTATGCACAAGCTATCGCTACACATTATACTGATGTATTTAAAAATGGAAACGTGCTGTTTGATGAAGATGGAAAGCCCATTATTACATATCCTGTGGATGACGACGATGTAATTGTTACGGTAAGAAAACAAAATAATAAAGAGCAATATATTATTGCTGCTACTGTTCAACCCTCTTCCAACAAAGAGAAATATCCACTCCATAAAAACATTGAAATAAAAATAGGAGGGGAGAGTATTATTATAAATGCAAGGCGACAAGGCAGTGTTTATTATTTCGACAAGACTCAAAAGCCATATGTATTCTATCAATTAGATAGGTGGCACCAATACGAGCACCCTAACAGATGGCGAAAAGAAATGATTTATGAAGCCGAAGTAATGGATACAGCAAGCACCAATGTAAGCATCCAAACAAACTATACTACTATATATGATAAAACATATTTCAAAGATTTCGAAACTTTTATTTCTCTTAATAAAAAACAATGGGTAGGTTATACCCTTTATTCAAGAGATATAGAACACTTGAATGATAATATATATATAATGATTTATGCGAAAAGCAATTTGAATATAGATGGTATAATTTCAATAAATGAAAAGCAACTACCTTTTATATCTGATAAAAATAACAATTGGCATTGGATAAAAGTACTTGTTACAAAAGCCGACTTCGATAGCAGTAAAACTTCTTTACTCAAAATTATTTCTACTTCTGATAATTTATTAATAGACAAGATTATTATTTCGGATAACGCAGTGCCTGATTTGATGGGGTATTAAATCTTTTCTACTGCACCACTATCTTTTTATTCACCACATTGGTTGGTGAGCTTGCCGAACCATTCTCTTCTATCCTCACAAAATAAATTCCTCTGGCGTAGCCAGTCATATCTAATGTTAGTTGTTTGTTGCTGGTTGTTATTTGTTGGATGGTTTCTCCTAAAACACTTATAACTTTAATTGTTGTGTTTTTTTGTTCGGAAGAAAAAGTAATTGTTGTTTGGGAGGAGAAAGGGTTGGGGGAGATGGTGATGGTTTCCTGATTTATTATTTCTTTAACAATATTGCCTCCAGCACAAAAGTATTTGGCAATGAAAAAAATTTCCGAATTTGGCGGCATCGAAAGAGTATCTCCTCCTATGATAATTGTATTCGTCTCCAAATCGCCCGCGATATATATATTACCAAAAGAGTCTGTAATTAATGCATTTTGGTCATCTCCTCCACTTGCTAGTTCAGATGCACAAATAACATTTAGATTCGAATCAAATTTAACAATAAACATAGGGTCAGTTCCTCCTGTTGGAAAAAAAACTGTATCGGAAGCAAAAGAAATAAAACTACTATTAAAACCTCCAGTTAAATAGACACCTGAAGCATCCGTAGTAATAAAAAAACCTGCATCATAATTATTTCCTTTTGCGCTTTTCGTTAAGAGTATATTTCCAGAGGATGAGAATTTTACAATATAAATGTCAGTACCACCTGAATTAGTTAAAGTATCGCTACCGAAAACAATTGTTTGGCTACCAAAATAGCCAGTTAAATAAACATTTCCAGAAATATCCGTAGCAACTGAATTCCCTTCATCATTATAACTACCTCCTATTCCTTTTGCCCAAAGTAGTGAACCTCCTGTTGAATACTTAGCAATAAAAATATCCTTATCACCTGCATAAGACAATGTGTCTGAGTCAACAATCATTGGATAAAATTGATAATTCCCAGTTATATAAACATTTCCAGTTAAATCAATTGTAGTGGAATATGATTTATCATCTCCAAGCCCTCCAGCACTTTTAGCCCATAGTATTGTTCCTAAATTAGAAAACTTAATAAGGAAAATATCATTTTGGGGTGGGCTCACGTTCGTCAAAGTATCATTTCCAACAATCAAATTAGCTCCTTCAAAATATCCTGTTACAAATACATTTCCCGAACCATCAGTAATAACAGAATGTCCAAAAGAATTATCACTAACACCTCTTGTGCAATTTGCCCATAAGATATTACCAGCTGCCGAGTATTTAGCAATAAACATATGAGCACCACCTCCAGTTGTTGTTACGGTATCGGTGTCGAAAATAATAGTTGTCCCTAAAAAAAATCCAGTTACATAAACATTACCTGAAAAATCTATTGTAACAGAATTTCCACTATCATAACTAATCCCTCCTGCACTTCTTGCCCAAATTACATTTCCGCTTCCGTCATATTTTACTAAAAACATATCGCTATGACCAGCATTGGGAATAATAATCGAACCAAAATGCATAATAGAATCATATGACCCAGTTGCATAATAATTTCCAAATGAATCACCAGCTATACTCATCCCTTCTTGAACTCCATTTCCACTTGCTTGTCTTCCCCATATCCAATTACTTGCTTGTCCAAATGAAAAACAATGCAAAATCATCATAACAACCACCAACAACCTTTTCATCTTCCTAAATTTTATAATTCTTTACAAATATACAACATATATAATAGGAAGTTAAAGCACCCAGTTCCACCTCGTAAATTTCATTTTGCTTTTTGCTCCCCTTTTTTACTTCGTCCTTTGCACCCTAATCAAAGAAAACAGCACTTCTTTTTTTACGCTCGTTGAATTTAAAATTTACGATTTATCTCCTTATTAACTAATGATGACATCTTAAGTTAATAAGATTAAATCTTAAGTTAATGAGATTAAATCTTAAGTTAATGAGATTGAATCTTAAGCTAATGAGATTGAATCTTAAGTTAATAAGATTGAATCTTAAGTTAAT
>CAILDT010000050.1 GCA_903833025.1 uncultured Bacteroidota bacterium
AGCATAAGCATAAGCATAAGCATAAGCAAGCATAAGCATTAGGTTTTAACCCGAAACAATCTTCTCCAAGCGTTCAACATCTATTTTCGGCAAATCCACATGCGCTTCCCAGAAGAATTTACAGAACGACCACAAAAAAACATAATTACCCACATACCAATCCGGTTCTGCTTTTAAAAGTTTAGCCTTGAGAGCCGGCGGCAATAAATCCATGCTACTCGGTGGCAGTACATAGCTTAATTGTACCAAAGGCATTACCGGATTTTCCTTTTGCTGTGGTACAAATTCCGTGGGAAAATAAGGCACATGTTTAATTAAATCGGTAAGTAAAGGCGGGTAATGGTAATTATAAGTCCAACGCCAATCAGCACAGCCGGCGGAGTAATATTTCATCGTCCATTCGAGGCCTTCGAGATAATTCAATGAGATTTCTTTCCTTTTATCGTCATCGATTTTACTGTGAAATAGCGCTTTATAATAACGTGTTTCCCAGCCGGCTTCGTCAGGGTTAATATATATTTCGATCGGCCGCTCTTTAACCGGTAAGAGTAAATTTTCGTCAAAAGCCGTTTTACACATCATTTTCCCCCTTTCTTCATAGAGTGTTCTTTTACTCAACTTCTCTCTATGAACGTATTCTTCTTTAATATAAGTCAATTCATTCGCCGCCAAATAGTCGATTAATTTCCGCACATTTTTCCAAACAATGACTCTATCTTTGGTTAAATTCTCGTCTTTCTTTGTAAAAACGGTCTTATAGCCATCGATCAGCCGATTAATACCATTCGTCCGAATATTTAGAGCCGGAAAGTGCGGTAAAAAATCATTCCCGAGGAAAAAACAGAGGAAAATATAGTCAAATAAGACATCGTTTTTTAAAGAAATGGCTTCTATATCTTTATCATCAATCGATAGCTCCTTGATAATCGTTTTAGCAAAGAGCGGTATATCGAGTAAATAAGTTTCATTCGGATTCAGGGTTTTGTCAATGTTTTTAATAAATTCCGGCGTTTCGCGAAATAAATACATATTCTCGGAAATATGTAAATGGTTTAAGGTTAGCATGATGAGATCAGCATCTAGACCATAAATAACCGTATAAGTATCTTTATGATAAGCGGCATCCGCGCGAATATACTCGTAGATTTTATGCTCACCTTCCCCATGCTCATCAGAAGCCGAAACAATGATTGCTTCTAAGCCAAATTCACACGGATTAATAAACCTCTTACTGATAGTCAGACCTAATTCGCGCATAAATTCAGTGCCTGGTGTAATCGCCGAAGTATTCCATCGATAGATATCATTTTTATTGACTTTATGGGTATTTGTATCCGTATCTTGATCTAAATTGCTCTGAAATGCCGACATATACCGCCGATTGCGCTGTTGATTTAACTTAGCCATAGGAGCTACCCCATCAAACGCAATAAATAATCGTTTATTGGGTTTTAATTGCTGGATAAATTTGATCAGACTATCACAAACGGTTTTAATAATACTACTTTCATAAGCCAGTATGTCTTTATCGGTCTTAATTTTTAATGTGTCACCTTTATTGGTAAGGTTATGATGTGCATCGTAAATAAAAGAATTACAGTCCAAATATAAATTGTTAATTTTTGGACTGTCATTAAAATTAATCGGTTTAATTATCTTTCTATGCTGCCGAACAATGTGCGAAAAATAACTTGGTATTCCCATTTATGGTTAGCGTATATTAATATTATTAGTTAATAAGTCTTTATATGAATTTTGAATATCTATATAATATAGATATGAATACCGATTTAAAATTAAACCTTGTAAATAAAATTATTAATTTACAAGATATTGTTAAAAATGTCATAAGAAAAAATCAGTTATACAAGACGACAGGATTTTTAGAAATAAATGATTTAAATTCGTGTGTAATATTTGCGGAGAATATATACAAAAATTTAAAGAAATTATTAATTGAGGTATATGACGAAAAAAAGCATATAAGTAATGAGCATATAAGTAATGAGCATATAAGTAATGAGCATATAAGCAATGAGCATATAAGCAATGAGCATATAAGCAATGAGCATATAAG
>CAILDT010000051.1 GCA_903833025.1 uncultured Bacteroidota bacterium
GAATGCATAAAGTGAAACGAAATACAAAATAATTAGATTATCGTAAATTAGTATTTAAAAAAATAATCAAAATAACAACTAATAGATTATGGCATCTTCGGTAAGTTATACAACACAAAATGATTTATTATTGAATAATCTGATGACTTTTTACAAGGACGAAACAAATTTGAACAATATGTTAAAAATTATTACGGGTGAATCCAAGATTTCTCTCAGAATCGTAGATTGGTTTGCTACAAATTATGCAAAGAAGTACTATACATTGTATCCAATCACGGACCAATTCGGTAATGTCCGGCGTTTCAAAGTGTATGTGGATTATAAGTTGAAATTGAAGGCATACAGCAAGCGGCGGTTTGACCCTTTTTGCCGGTGGGACCGGATTAGTATTCCGTATAAGAACGAAACGTGTATTGAAACGACGATTGGACAACTCAACTTTTTCAAATGGACTCTGGAAAATAAAGTAATTCAATTTATAGAGGACAATTATGATACTATTGAGAAGGATATGAATTGCCGCAATAGTACCTCAAAACGAAAGGAACCGGTTGCAGAGAGTAATAATTCAAAGACGCGGAAGAAGCGAGAAGAATTGTCGGTTTCTGCATCTAAGAGTATCAAAAAAGAAAAGGTGGAAATCGTGGTTGATTTTCACTGATTTTTTTAATGTTCCAATGTGTATAAAACTTAAATAATTTCTCTCATATTTAAATTATGGGGAATGCCCTTACAATACCAAAAATAAATTTTGAAGATGTACAGACAGCTTGTAAAAATCCAGAAATATACCTGTTAATCAATACATTACCGGTTTTTGAGCAAGATTGTCTGATTTTCAATACTATTTTGGCAACACATGAGGAGAATATTATCAATAAACATTTAAAAATAAATAAAGGGGTGCATATCATCATTTATGGTAGAAATACAAATGATGACACGATTTATAAAAAATATCAGCAACTGATGCAATTAGGCTTTACCAATGTATATTTGTATATGGGAGGACTATTTGAATGGCTCTTGTTACAAGACATCTACGGTACCCAAGATTTTCCCACTACGGCGCGCCAATTAGATTTGTTAAAATATAAGGGAAATCAACGATTGAATGTCGGACTATTAGGATATACTTATTAGCGCATCATTGGACAATTTATCTGCCCGTTTATTGTCTTTTCTAAAAATGTGCATAAATTCAATGGACTTAAATGTCACACCTTTTGCAATAGAATAATATTCTAACATTTTATCCGATTTTACCTGATATTCACCCTTCATTTGTCTGATGACCAGTTGGCTGTCCCCCTTTACCGTTAAATTCTGGATTCCCATTTTTTCGGCTTGTTTGAGTCCCAGAATGAGGCCTTGGTATTCCGCGCAATTATTTGTTTCCTTTTTACCGAGATATAAAGAAGCCGACCAGATTTCGTCATCATTGTTATAAATAACGGCCCCGGCGCCAGCCGGACCCGGGTTGCCTTTACTACATCCGTCAAAATACATTACGTAATTATTGTTTTTGTTATCTAATATGGGTTGGTCCATTTGTTTAATTGATAAAATATGTTTATATCAATTAAAAAATATCAATTTTAATTACTGAAAAAAAGGAACCATTCGGAGTTAGATGTATTCGCAAATTTCAATAATATATTTTTCGTTATCCTCCGTCAAATCTATAATTACCTTAAATGGCTTACCACACCCATATATGAGGCCTTCTTTTGCCAATCTATCACATTCTTCTTTCACCGCATGAGGGTCCA
>CAILDT010000052.1 GCA_903833025.1 uncultured Bacteroidota bacterium
AATAATTATTAACATAATTGTCAAAATCACTGTATAATGTTCTATAGGTGCCGACACTTATTACTTGACTAGCGGTCATACCAGCGACAAATTCGGCAGCAGTTAATGTGATTGTATCATTAGGAAAACGATTAATTAATGCATTATAACTACCAAGTTTACTATTAAACTTGTTAACACTAAATTGCACCTGAAGTGCATTCGTAATATCAAATTTGTTTATGGGATTATTTGCACCGAGAACAATAGGTTGAAAATTTTGATTAATATTATATCCACCCATAGCAGTAATTGTATAATAAACACCCGAATAAGGTCCAATTACAGGGTATGAATTAGGTACTACAGGGGGGGGGCTTGTTCCAGTAGACATTTATTATATGGATAGTTTAATTTATAGGTCATATAACATTTTAAAATCCAAACAGAAAGAGAAATTCGAATTGTTCATAGGGAGAACCCGGCCTTGTTCGTCAAAAAGGCGTATTCGTAAACGTTGAATATCCACTGGTCCAAAATACCGACGAGGTTCACTAACAATATTAAAATCGTTTTCCATAATTAAACTAAAATAAGAACCTTTTAATGATATTCTGGCCAAAATATTCGGATTCATCATCGAATTATTAAAAACACTTAAAAAATGATTATTAGAACTATTATTATAATCATCTACAGCTAAATAGATATAGCGTATGCCAGCAGGTTCTATCACCGTATCAGCAACATAACTTTTGCAATTTGTATATTGTGGTTTAATAAATCCCAAATTCCAACCGATTTTTGAGGTCAGATTGATTGTATCTGTTGCACCTACAATATTTCTTGTAAAATCAAGATCAAAAAAGTTAATAAATTCAGCACGTTCTCCGATAGCTTGTATTGTAACCTTTCCAGTTCCAGAGCCACTAGGGGTAAGATCGAGTGAAAGTTGTATGTAAGAAGATATTGCGGTTTCATTGATAATAGAGCCATCTTCGTTACGTGGGCAAAGTTCTCTATTAATCACATCTATAAAATCATTGGCATTGTAATTACCATCAGGAATAGAAACAGTAATTATGTCTACGACACCTGTTTGAGTCAAATCAAAAGAGTTATAATTGACATTAATAAATAGAAAATTATTACCTAAACTGGAAGAAATACTATAAAAAGATACAGGTAATTCAATGGAAGATAGTTGCATTGAAACAATTTTGCTAAGTTTCATAGGTAGTTGCATCGTAAAATCGGAACTTTGTGTGGTGTATAGGTTCTCGCGGTAACGCGTATCTATGTTAAGACATTTTGTAATGATACGTGTATTAAGTGGATTGATTACCCCAGGAAAAAAATCACTGTTATTCGAATAAATAAATTGTGTATCAGGTCGACTTACTAATTCTTCAGTACGACTATGAGGTTCTTTGGATAATGGCTATGCTTTGTGCCAGTGCAGACACAGTAACATCTGTTATTTTTTTCAGTGCGGCTGTTAACGCAGTCATTTTTTCATTGTCGCCAACTTCGTTGGTTGG
>CAILDT010000053.1 GCA_903833025.1 uncultured Bacteroidota bacterium
CACCCGCCCACACGCGGTATCTTTTTTTCTTTAATAATTTGCCTGCGGCGCAAAGGCAAAAAAAAGGATACTTCGCGCGGGTCGGGGCTAAAAAGCAAGTTTATCGCTTTTTATAACCTTTAAAGTACTAACCTCATACCTCGTCACCCCTCTCCTTTTTTAGGAGAGGGGCAGGGGGTGAGGTACAATTATACTTCGCGCGGGTCGGGGCTAAAAATTCACATCATCATTCTTCGGTTACTAAGCTTGTCGAAGTACACCCACTTCCTTTATCAAAAATACAAATTATTGTATTTTAAATAATTAACCCATTCCTATCTTTGCATATTCGGCAACTACCTCTGCATATTCGGCAACTGCCTTTGCATATTCGGCAACTGCCCCTGCATATTCGGCAACTCCCTTTGCATATTCGGTAACTCCCTTTGCATATTTGGCAACTCCCTTTGCATAAACCATAACTCCCTATGCATATATCACCTCTCCCCATAAATAAACCATAACTCCCTCCGCATATTCCAAAACTTCCTTAACAACCACCCCAACAATTTATATATATTTGTCAAATAATTAAACTAACGCACTATGAAACGCATCATCTTTCTCCCCATCCTCATCCTAATTGGCTACTTTGCATACCCAAAATCAGTGGGCACACCACCGCTCACCTCCTACGTAAACCCTTTTGTGGGCACCGGCGGTCACGGACACACATTTCCCGGCGCAACCGTACCCTTCGGTATGGTGCAACTTTCGCCCGACACACGAATTGATGGCTCTTGGGACGGGTGCAGTGGCTACCACATCTCCGATTCCACCATATACGGCTTCTCGCACACCCACCTCTCCGGCACCGGTTGCTCCGATTATGGCGATATAATGCTAATGCCAACCATCGGCAAAGCATTAGTATGCAACACCAATTATTATTCTTCCACCTTCTCACACAAAACCGAAACAGCCACCCCCGGCTACTATTCCGTTAAATTAGATAAAGGAATAGATGTAGAATTAACAGCAACAACCAGAGTCGGCTTTCATAAATATACATTCACCAAAGCCGGCGAATCCAACATAGTAATAGACCTCACCCACCGCGATAAACTTATCGACGGAGAAATAATTAAAATAAACGACACCACTTTAAAAGTTTTCAGAAGAAGCGAAGCTTGGGCAAAAGACCAATGGATATACGCCTACATCGTTTTTTCAAAAAAGATAAAATCATTCACCAGCTTTACCGAACCTCTTGTTGAGGATAAATTAGCCGGAGAAATAAGCTTACGAAGCAACCACGTAAAAGCCGCCTTTAAATTCGATTTACAGAAAAATGAACCTCTCCTCGTAAAGGTCGCCATTTCCACTGTAAGTTACAATGGCGCAAAAAATAATATGCTTGCCGAACTACCCTCTTGGGATTTCGACAAAACAAAAAAAGACGCCGAAACCCTTTGGAACAAAGAATTAGGCAAAATAGAAATTTCTACTGAAGATAAAGACAAAACCAAAACCTTTTACACCGCCCTTTACCACACAATGATTCAACCCAACGTAGCGATGGATGTGGACGGAATGTACCGTGGCAGAGATAATAAAATCCACAAAGCAGTAGGGTTTACCTACTATTCCGTATTCTCCCTTTGGGATACCTTTAGAGCAGCACACCCGCTTTACACCATCATTGATAGGAAAAGAACCACAGATTTCATAAAAACCTTTTTGGCTCAATACCAGCAAGGTGGTCGCCTCCCCGTTTGGGAACTCGCCAGCAACGAAACCGATTGTATGATTGGCTACCATTCAGTAAGTGTAATAGCCGATGCCGCCACCAAAGGCATCACCGATTTTGATATGAATCTCGCGCTCGAAGCAATGGAAAAATCAGCAACTTGGAACCACCTTGGTTTACCTGCCTACATCGACCACGGTTATTTAGCTTTAGAAGATGAATCAGAATCAGTATCCAAAACCCTCGAATATGCTTACGACGATTGGTGCATTGCACAAATGGCAAAGCTGTTGAATAAAAAAGACGATGAAGCTATCTATGAAAAACGTTCTCAATCCTGGAAAAATGTATTTGATAAAGAAACAGGTTTTATGCGCCCTCGTAAAAATGGCGGCTGGCTCACCCCATTTGAACCAAGAGAAGTAAATAATAATTACACCGAAGGAAACAGTTGGCAATATACCTTCTTTGTTCCGCAGGATATTCCCGGCTTAATAGCAATGATGGGTGGACAAGCACAATTCGAAAAGAAACTGGATGAACTTTTTTCCACCTCCAACAAAACCACCGGGCGCGACCAACCAGATATTTCTGGCTTAATCGGGCAATATGCACACGGCAACGAACCCAGCCACCATATGGCATATTTATATAATTACACGATGCACCCATCTAAAACCCAGCAGCGTGTTCACCAAATCCTCACCGATTTCTACAAACCTCTCCCAGATGGTTTAATAGGCAATGAGGATTGCGGACAAATGAGTGCCTGGTATGTGCTAAGTGCATTAGGTATTTACGAAGTTACTCCAGGTTCTGCCAACTATCAATTCGGCACACCTATATATAAGGAGTCAAAAACTCATTTGGAGAATGGGAAAACGTTTTCAATTTCTGCAAAAGGAATAAGTAAGGATAACTATTATATACAGTCTTCTTCTATAGATGGAAAAGAGAACACAAACAATTTTATTTCATATAAAGACATAATGAACGGAACTACATTGGCTTTCAATATGGGAGCAACAGCAAAAGCAAACTCTAAGGCACTTTCCTCGGCAAGTGAAGATAATCACGTTCCTGAAATCATTATAGTACCAACCATAAAAGCAGCCACCAGAATTTTTAGAGATAATATGTCCGTTGAGTTAAAATCCAACTATCCTAATTACACCTTATATTATACCATTGATGGAACCACCCCAAGTGCCAAATCAACAAAATACACCACACCTATATATATAGACAAAACCACAACCGTAAAAACAATAGTAGTAAATGATAAAGAAGAGCAAAGTGCGGTAACAAGTGGAACCTTTTATAAAATGCCACATAACTGGAAAATTAACATCAAATCTAAATACAATCCTCAATATACCGCCGGCGGCGATGAAGGGTTAATAGATGG
>CAILDT010000054.1 GCA_903833025.1 uncultured Bacteroidota bacterium
CATTATGAAAAATATAGGATATATAAATAAAAATAGGATTTTTTATTTTTTTATTTATCTTTATTTCTTACGCTGATATTCTCTCTCAATACGTCGTGCATCACTGCTCAAGTCCAGTAGTAGTTGATTCCATGCTTCAGATTCTAAAATCCCCCAACCATAGCGGTTCATAGGATCATACACCAGATCACCAAGTTCTTGAATTGATTCGCGAATAACACGCAGTTCCAAAACAGACACGGGCTTTTCAGACATGGTTGAAGCTAATGTTTTGTTTCATTCGACATTTTGGTTGTTTCAATTTTATAATCATAATCAATGTTTTATTCATGTTCATAATCCCATAACTCATTTTTATCCATAATTTCTTTTGCTAATTTAAATATAGCATACATATCTTTTATTTCCTTCATTACTTTCCATTTTTCTGCTTCGTCATTTTTACCATTTATAGTTGCGCCTTCATACATAATTTGATCCATTAAGGGTTCTGTTGTTTTTTTAAATTTTTCAATTATCATTTCACAACATTCTGCTTTTTGATGAAATATTGAAATCCAAAATTCCATAAATATATGTTTATTACCTTTTTCAATTTCAATAAATATATTTTTATTTTCATTATTAATTTTTATAATCATATGTCTTGAAAAAGTCATCAAGGCCAACCAACAATAACTATGAGACAAATTATCTATTTCTTTTAAAAGTTTTATAAGAGATTCACCTTCATCAACTTCAAAATCATCCATAAGATGAATCATTTCCGATGTTTTTTTTGATACAACAAGTGAAATACCATTAAGATTAAATTGAGCCATTGGTTGTCTTTTTTCATTAATTTTTTTGTATTTTCAATTTTATAAATCTACTCTAAAATCATCGCCATCAAAGTATCCATAGAATGGATCACCATAATGAATCCATCTGCATTTAAATCCATGAGGTGTTGTTGTGCAAATATAGGTAAGTAATTGTAAATTTCTATAAACTAAATCATCTTCTAGATTGGGTTCCCAATTTATAAATTCACACGCAAAATCTATTGTATTTGGTATATCAATATTTTCTCTCTTCAAATGAGAACCAAGGCGCCAATCAGGGCGAGTCATTGGTTTTGAAAATTCACTAATTTGTTTCATGATATCTTGAGGGAATTCCATGGGAGAGATAATATTAAAAATAGTTATAATTTAAAGTTCAATTTTAAATAAAAATAGGGCTCAGCCACCTATTTTTATTATATTTATATTTTATGGTCTGTATTCACACACAACACATGATACGTCATCGTATGTTGGGAATGATTGGTTTTTCCATGTATATCTTCCATCTGTCAAGTCCCATGGTTGTCTCCATCGCCGAAGAGCTTCTGTAGTAATGTCGTTAGCTGTTCCACGGTTTAAATCAACCAACATATCGGCTACACCATCGCTTACACAAACAACACGCACTACACTTGTTGGTGTAATAGGAATTTCACGCAAATAAGGGATCATTTCAGTCATGTCATTGTGTCCAAGTGCCATGGAGGGAACAAGCGATTCACCCGCTATGTAATGCCCAACAGGTGATATTTTATAACCGATACATGTAGGTGTTATTGGAAATGCTGCTTTGTCTTGCGTAATCTCTCTTATTAATCGTCGGGTTCGTGCAATTTCGCTTGGTTCAATCAATGTATGTGATTGAGATGTGTAGGCGCACACTCCATCAATAAATACTTGTACCACGGAGTCACCTGCATGCCAAACACGAACGATTCCGTTTGTAATTTTCACAAATGTTGCTGTAGATCCGCTTCTTGTCGTATCGCCGATTGTTTTTATTTGTTCATAAATATTGAGTATAGGGTTTTCTTGTCGTGCAACTGCTGCCATGTTTATTCCTCGTATGAAGTCGATCACTTTAGATGTTCCATGTCCGTCAAAGACACCTCCGTAGCATCCGTCTTCCAGTTCTCCAGCCACCGCATAGTCTTGTCCGCTTCCCGATTGAATTTCATGTGCGTCAAAGTAGAAAGGCATTGTGGTTGTGTAAGTTCTGTTTTATAATTTTATAATTTTTTGTGTTTCAATTTTATTTTAATTAAAAATAAACTAAATAAACTAAATAAACTATAAAGTATTGAATCTAATATTTGTAAATTAAAAATAGAATAACTATAACTATATAACTAAGTAGATTAGAAATGAGTAAAAAATAGAAATGAGTGATAAAATATAGAAATGAGTTAATAAAAAAGTTAATAAAAATAAGGCTCATCCACTCATTTTTATTAACTCATTTTTATTAACTCATTTTATTAAACCAAAACCAACATCTTGCTAATTAATTGTGCACGTTGAGACGAGTCAATATCAATTGAGGTTTGCAACTTTACGATAGAGATGTAAAAGTATCCGCGTTGTTTTATTTCTTTTTCTATGATTTGATTGACTCTCTCAGTTGGGATGAAACTTACACGGAACATGTTAAAATTGCGATTGCGTTTGCAAATGTTGGTCTTTTCACATTTTGTTACGATTACCTCGCACTCAAGTTTTTTCTCATATGCATCACGTACATCTTTATCGTCCTTGTCCAATTCACACTCAATTAGATAGGTAATTGACATTTTATTTTTCCGAAGTGATATTTATTTAATCATGATATTTAAAGTTTCAATTTTAAATAAAAAATAGGGCTCAGCCACCCATTTTTATTTTACCTTAAAGTGTAGATATTAAACCTATAAACAGAACAGATTAGAAGGGACGAACGACAAGTTAGTTATTAGCAAGGCAAGTTAGCAATTTAGTTCCAGTCAGAAGAAAGGTAAGCAGGCAACTCGTCCTCGTCTGGAACAACCTCTGCAACTGAGCGCATAAGCGTTGGGATAGGGAAGTCGCATTCTACTGCAGTGACACAGAATTCTACGCTTGAATTTTTATCCTTTTTTGCGGTCAAGTCATCCGTGAAATCTCCTTTGCGCTTGTAACTTTTCACGGCTTCTTCCATTGCGATCGCGTAAATTCCCTCGGTTATTTCTGCAACAGGGTCTGCAACTTCTGAAAACGATAGACGGGATTCTAATCGCTCTTTTTCTTTGAGGCCCATCTGTGGGGCTGCTTCTGCTGCTGGTGCTCGGCGGACGACGCGTTCTTGCTCTTCAATGGTCATGATGCGTGGCGGGCGTGGTGGCTTGGTCTCCGCAAGATAAATTTTCCAATAGTAGGGATGGTTGTAGATGATGGTCATGAATCCGTGCTGCTTGATCTGCTCCGCGAACCGCTCCACCCGCTCGTTTTTCTTGACGACGACGAAGAACATCTTGAAAGTTCGGTTGCCGTTGTGTGTATCTATCTTATCTAGTGACGTCACTTTCACCACCTCGCACTCAAGCGTTGCCTTAAACACATCACTCACGCCGGTATCGGTTGTCGCCCGAGCGTATTTGATGAGAAAGGTAACCGACATGATTGATTTGAGATTGAGATGTTGAAAGCTGGTGTATGGTGGTGTCTCTTTTCATTAAAGCCAAATTTGTTTCAATTTTTTATTTTTATCTTCAAAATCTCTAAGCCCAATGTCAAATAAAAATAGGGCTCAGCCACCCATTTTTATTTTACCTTAAATGTAGATATTTACCTATAATCAGAACAAGTTAGAAGGGACGAACGACAAGTTAGTTAGCA
>CAILDT010000055.1 GCA_903833025.1 uncultured Bacteroidota bacterium
AATCAGGGGGGTAGGGGTCGAGATAGCGCCACCCAGAGCAGAAAGTGTCAAGTTGCGCTATAATACAAGCTCACCGAGACGATCCTGTAGCGGTGCGGTAAAGTTCATTAACACAGTAAAGGTAATGCTATGCAAAGCAAAGCAACTAAAGCCTATGCATCGGGTTTGGCAGATGCAAAATGGGATGTGGTTCGTGCCACTAATAAGTTAAATGCCATCAAAGTCAATCGCAAGATGCTTGGCAAAGTAATGAGGACAATCGAGAAATTGATTGCACCTGACGATCGTATGTTTTTGATGACCGATGGCTACTTGCCACATGTTTACGTTAACATGCGTAATCTAGATTCCTTCAAAGACGATAGGCTAGTGAAAGTCTTAGGTTATCTATCGGAAACGATGGATGACATTCAAACTACAGATTGGGCTCAGTCTGTTAACAGGGACTTCAGGTTTAATTCTGGTACTCACTCGGTGGCAATCAGCGCCTATGTGAGAGAAGACAGTCCAACCTGCCGCAAGGTGTTGGTTGGTACAGAGCTACAGACTGTTGAGAAATTCGAAATAGTCTGCGACTAACGATTTGAAAGGGGGCTTCGGCCCCCTTTTATTTTTGTCCTACAAACTTTGATACCAGTTATGTGTCGCCGCGCGTAGATGCGTGTGCGTGATGGGCGCGCCATAGCGTGTGAGTTAACTATCTTGTCGGATCGATCCGATACTTGTGTTATAATTCTCTTACGCCATCTGATCGTAGTGGTGTTTTAATGTTCTTAACTTTTAACAATTTAATGGAGTATTTTATGAATGCAAAGCAAAGCAAGAAAATTGACGTTTCTATCGCGGACATCGGTTATAAAACCGCCGATCACGTTGAGGGTAATTATGAGAACGCGATAAACTTAATGGCACAAGATCCTAGCTTCCCTGAGACAATCTCAGACGAAACAAAAAACCAATTAGCCATCGGTTTTCAACGGCGTTATAAAGAGGGTAAAAACGGCAAAGTATCTTACTATTTGACTACTAACCTTGTCGATGGCATAAAATTTTATGTCCCATTGGATCAAGTAGCAAAATTACCTGAGAAAGCGCAAACCCTAGAATTGACAATTGACTATGTCAATTTGTTATCTCCTAGCGAATATGGTGATCTTACTAAAACCGATCCTGCAAAACGCAAAATCGTTGAAAAAATGAAAAAACATTTTGCGGGATATAAATCAGACTGTATCGGCGCTTTGGTGAAATGCGCTAAGAAAATAAAAGCAGGTAACACCACTACAGAGAGAAAATCCAATAAATCATTCAGGGAATCCTTGGAGATATTTTTCAATGGTGATGGTGCTAAAAATGGGGGCATGGATAAAAAAGTGAAATTATTGCATACCCGTAATGATTTAACTGCCGATCCATTGATGTATAAAACGGCAAAAGAGGCGTTCTTTAACGTCTACACCAAAAAGTACTTAGCTAACAAGCCCCTAGTCAGAAATGGCTAGGGGTTTTTTTTCGCCTAGCTTTTTGATACCAGTTATATGTCGTCGCGCGTGCGATCAAGCGAATGCGTTTGCGTGGCTAGAGTTAATTATCTTATCGGACTCTTCCGATTCCAATATTCCAAAACACGATTCCAATATTCCAGTCGTATTGGAATCTTGGAACAAAGTTCTTTTTCCCGTTTGCTTAGAAGAAGTCTAGCTAATAGATTCCAATATGCATCAGAAAGATTCCAGCCAGTCGCGCAAAACTGGAACTTAGTAAGTTGTTGATTTATAAGGAAAAAACAGGTCAAGATTCCAAGATTCCAAGATTCCAGTGATTTTTTCGGATACAGCCGTTTGGGAGCGTTTGTGTTAAAGCATGTTTATTAGCGAGTGCAAAAGTTATCCACAATTAGCCCCTTTTTACAAAAGTTAT
>CAILDT010000056.1 GCA_903833025.1 uncultured Bacteroidota bacterium
AAAAAAAGTAAATCAAAAATAGTTTTTACAAATGGTTGTTTCGATATAATCCATCGCGGTCATATTGATTATCTTGCTAAAGCATCCGATTTAGGAAACGAATTAATAGTAGGTATAAATACCGATGCTTCTGTAAAGCGATTAGGCAAAGCTACTTCACGCCCTTTGCAGGATGAAGTTACGCGAGCAATGATTATTGCTTCGTTGCATTTTGTGAGTGCCGTTATTTTATTTGATGAAGACACTCCTCTCGAATTAATAAAGTTTATTAAGCCCGAAGTACTTGTAAAAGGTGCCGATTACGATGCCGATGAAACTAATCCTGAAAGTAAAAAACACATAGTGGGTTCGGATATTGTAAAAGCAAACGGCGGGTTGGTTAAAACACTCGAATATCTTGACGGATTTTCTACGTCCGCAATTGAACAGAAAATAAAAGACAATGGTTAATTGCCAATAATCAATTTTCCATTCTTTAACACTTCTTTCTTTCCTTTTACTTCATACATATAAATTCCTTTTGATAAAGATTCTATATTTAAAGTAACCGCATTTGTAAACGCTTCTTCCATTAATTTTCGCGATAGCAAGTCGTAAATAATTATTGTCGATTGCTCACTATTATTTGTTGTAACTGTTAATAGATTAGTTGCGGGGTTTGGATACACCTCCACTGAAACATTTTCTTTTTTTAATGCAGGGATGCCAACTGTTAACCCTGTTCTATAAACTTCTTTACCATTTCCATTGAAAGTAAAAAAAGCTGTGCCTGCTGTGTTACGACCCAAAACAGAGAAATACGATTGAGGCAATCCACCCATAAATGTACTCCAACTATTTGCTGTGTCGTTCGACATTTTTATAGGCGATGCCCCACCAGGGTTACAAGCTCCATCCATAGAAGTTACTATCCTATTATTAGCTTCCACTACCGAAAAAACCTGGCAAAAAGGGATAAACGAAATCGTATCCATACGGTTCCAAGTAGCGCAATTATCAAAACTGCCATATAAGCCATTACCTGTAACATCTCCTGCAAAAAAAGCATTGCCTGATTTCACCACATCAAAAATAGAACAAGAAGTAGCAGAAAATCCTGTGCCCGGCAACATCCACGTTTGTCCATTATCGGCACTTGAATACACTCCTAAATAACCACCAACATAAAGCATACTGCCATCAGCCAAAAAGTGCATCATTCTGTGGTTAGGTAATCCTGTTGCTGCATTCCAAGAAGTTCCGTTATTAGCAGAATAATAAATTCCGCCTGTGGTAAAATTACCATACGACACTACTATATTCGACCCTATTTGAATAATGTCATTAATTATAACAGAATCAGGAAAGGTGCTTACCCACGCCCACGAAGCACCATTATTCACACTTTTATATAATCGGTAATTGGTACCTGTATATACATCTCCATTAGTAACCACAGCCACTGCATTTACATTAAGCGCTGTAACCACTGATGAACTGTAAGTAAGCGATTGCCAGGTAGTACCGTCATCACTTGTGCGGTAAAGCCCTTTGTTGGTTCCGCAATATACGTCCCCGCCAAAATGTTTAAAACTATGGCAACTAGTGGCGGTGTCAGCTGCTCCGCCAACCATATAACCTACCTGCACCCATTGAGCAAAGGTTATGTTAACTGAAATGATAACTAATAATAAAGTAAGTTTTGTTTTCATAGTAATAAAGTTTAATGGTTATCGTGAAGCAAAAATATTGAAATTGGAAATTGCTGGAAATACCTTAGTAATGGTATTTTATATACGTATTGGTACGGATGGTTTTAATTTTTGAAATGTTGGATAGGGAATAAAAAATTACATAACATAAAGAATAGAAGTTCTTTCATTTTTTAAAAATAAACAACGCTAGTTAACTCAGACATTTAAGGTTTTCCACCTAACATCAGAATAATTTCAGAATCAGGGAAATCTCCCTAACCAAACCTTCAAAAAATTCCCTTTTTTATAGTTTTAACTGATAATGAATATATTATGAAAATGTGCTAAGGTCTTTTTGACTCAAAAAGACCTTTTTTCTTCGTAAAAAGACCTTTTTTCTTCTCAAAAAACCCCTTTTTGTCCTCCTGAAAATATTTATTTCGACAGTAAAAATGTTTTTTCTTCAGCAAAAAATATTGTTTTGAACCCACTCAATATTGTTTTTTGTTTACGCAATATTTTTTCCTGTTAAAACAATATTTTTCTCCGCTTCGCGAAATGAAATACTATTTGTAACAAACTAAATGTGCCTCCGGCAGTCGGTGTGTCGTACGCTCGTTTTTTTACATCATCGCCAATTTTTAAGATTATCACATTGCCACATCTTCAAATTACTTACATTTGCACCCCTAACAAATAACATCATAAAAACATGAGCAACATTAAAGAATACATCGAAAAAAACAAACAACGCTTTTTGGACGAACTTTTTGAACTATTAAGAATACCAAGCGTTTCGGCTGACCCGAAATATAAAGCAGATGTATTTAAAACTGCTGATGCTGTAAAAGCTGCATTAGAAAAAGCAGGAGCCGATAAAGTAGAAATATGCCAAACGGCAGGTTACCCCATCGTTTACGGCGAAAAAATAATAGATGCCAAACTCCCAACCGTTTTGGTATATGGTCATTACGATGTACAACCAGCCGACCCTCTGGAGCTTTGGACATCTCCTCCTTTCGAGCCGGTAATAAAAGACGGAAAAATATATGCTCGCGGAAGCTGCGACGATAAAGGGCAAATGTATATGCACGTAAAAGCATTTGAATATATGATGCAGACAAACACCCTCCCGTGCAATGTTAAATTTATGATTGAAGGTGAAGAGGAAGTGGGCTCAAATAACCTTGGCACGTTTGTAAAAGGTAATAAAGAAAAACTGAAAGCAGATGTAATATTAATTTCTGATACCGGAATTATTGCAAACGATATTCCTTCTATAACAGTTGGTTTGCGTGGTCTTGCGTATGTGGAAGTGGAAGTAACCGGTCCTAATCGTGATTTACATTCGGGCTTATATGGCGGTGCGGTGCCTAATCCTATTAATATTCTTTGCGAAATGATTGCGAAGTTAAAGGATGATAATAAGCACATAACCATTCCTGGCTTTTATGATGATGTAGAAGTTCTTTCGGATGAAGAGCGTGCCGAGATGGCAAAAGCACCATTCAGCGTAGATGAATTTAAAAAGTCAATCGATTTAAAAGATATAATTGGAGAA
>CAILDT010000057.1 GCA_903833025.1 uncultured Bacteroidota bacterium
ATACGGAGGAGGATAAACAAAGGAAAAAGTAATTAAACAATAACACTAAAGAAAAACATTCGATAATATAAGATTTACAAACCAAATTCAACACACAATAACATAAATGTGATGAGCAAAACTTTTATTAATTTATTTATTCTTACAACTCTTATGAATCCAGCAACAACCAAATCCCAAACCCTACAAACAGTTTCAAGTGTGGATTTAAAAAAATACTGCGGCAAATGGTATGAAATAGCTTCTTATCCGCAACGGTTTCAAAAAGGTTGCAACTGCACCACAGCGGAATATACTTTAAGCGAAAAAGGATTCGTGATAGTTGAAAACCGATGTAATAAAGATAGTGTTGACGGAAAACAATCCTATATTAAAGGCAAAGCGTTTGTTGAAAGCAATTCGGGCAATGCAAAATTAAAAGTGCAATTCTTTTGGCCCTTTACAGGTAAGTATTGGATTATTGATTTGGCAGATGATTACAGTTATGCAGTAGTGAGCCATCCAAATAAAAAATATTTGTGGATTCTATCAAGAACTCCAAAGATGAATGATACCATCTACCAACAAATTCTATCACGATTAAAAGAAAAAGGTTTTGATTTATTAAAATTGAAAATCACTACTCAAATATGAAAAATTTAAAACCTGTTTCTGTATTTTGGTTTCGTAGAGATTTGCGTTTGCACGACAATAATGGGCTTTATCAAGCTTTAAAAAATTCAAATGAAGTACTGCCAGTTTTTATTTTTGATAAAATAATTTTAAATAGACTTTCCAACAAAAAAGACAAACGGGTTTCTTTCATTCATCAAACTTTAAAAGCTTTAAACAATGAATTACTAAAATCCGGTTCATCATTATTGGCAATTTATGATGAACCATTGAATGCCTTTAAAACTATTTGTGAATCATTTACAGTAAAAAATGTTTTTACAAATAATGATTACGAACCGTATGCTATTGAAAGAGATTTGCAAATTTGCGATTGGCTGAAATCAAAACGTATTTCATTTCATTCATTTAAAGACCAAGTAATTTTTGAAAAGGAAGAAGTGATGAAATCAGACGGAACTCCTTACACTATATTCACTCCTTATTCAAAAATATGGAAGCAAAAATTGACTAACGAAATGGTGAAATCTTTTCCATCAAAAAAATTATTTTCTAATTTATTTAAAACAACACCATTTCATTTTCCTTCACTCATCGAATTGGGATTTGAAAAATCAGATTGCAAATTTCCTGTTGCCGAAATCAACAAAAATATAATCAGTAATTACCATCTTACAAGAAATCTTCCTGCTGCAAATGGAACAAGCAAGTTGAGCATTCACTTGCGTTTTGGAACAGTAAGTGTTAGAGAACTTACCTCTTTGGCTGTTGAATTAAACGAACAATGGTTGAATGAATTAATATGGAGAGATTTTTTTATGATGATACTTTTTCATTTTCCTTATGTGGAAAATAGAAGTTTTAAAAAGAAATATGAGAATATTAAATGGAGAAATAACGAAGCTGAATTTAAAAAATGGTGCGATGGAGAAACTGGCTATCCAATTGTGGATGCAGGAATGAGAGAACTGAATGAAACAGGTTTTATGCATAACCGTGTGCGAATGATTGTTGCAAGTTTTTTAACCAAACATTTGTTAATTGACTGGCGATGGGGTGAAGTCTATTTTGCTGAAAAACTTTTGGACTATGAGCTTTCATCCAACAACGGCAACTGGCAGTGGGCAGCAGGTTGCGGCTGTGATGCTGCACCTTACTTCAGAATTTTTAATCCAACTGAACAAACAAAAAGATTTGACACTGATATGCTTTATATTAAAAAATGGATTAATAATTTCACTGCAGATTATTTGCCGCCAATTGTTGAACATACCTTCGCAAGGAAAAGAGCACTCGAGGTTTTTAAAAAATCATTACTTGAAAATGCTAGTGAAACAAGATAATTATGTGAACAACGTTATTAATACAGCAAAACGTATGCTGAAAGACGCGTGCTAACTTGAAACAGACGAACTAAAACAAAAGGACAAGAAATTAAAAACAAAACAAAATGAAAAAAACAATACTCTTTTTTGCACTGCTTATTTTCACTTCTTTTGTTGAAGCACAGGTATATCCTTCAATACATTATAACCGTCCACGCATTTATATTGATTCTTCTCGTTGGGCTTTTTTGCATAACAATATGAGTACGGGCGATTGCGGTGTAACCTACAATGCTGTTAATAACAATGTATTTAGTTATTGGTACAACGACCCTCAATTATATATGCTTGGTTCAGATTCTACATTATGGACTTGGGATTTTACTGACCATTGGGCACAAGACCAAGGGCAACTTGTAGCTGCTTTGTTTAAAATAAATGGCGATTCTACAGCACTCAAGCGTTGTCGATTTGTGATTACTGCTATCAATAATAAGTTGGATACCATTCATCTTAATTATTCCAGTTGGTACACCAACGAGGGGCTTATACGCGATATTGCTGATGTTGGCGGGCAGTTGTTCGATTGGTGTTACGATTATATTACTCCTGCAATGCGTCAGCATCTTGCTCAAAATTTGTATAAGTTAGATAGCTATTTTATGAATAACTATATTCTCAACTCGGCAGGCACTGCTTACGTTACAGGACATAATATATGGAATGTATATTATGCTAATCAATACGCACTGGTGCTTGATTCTGCTGATGGGCTTACTCCTCTGCAATTAGATACAGTGCGAAACTGGTATCACGTTTCTTACGACAAAGCCGTGAACGATATACTCCCCGTAGCTGGTTATTATAGAACCAATGCAGGCGGCTGGAACTGGACAGCAGCATACTCAATGTGGAGTTTGGTAGACGAATTTCAATTCTTTGAAAATATGAGAATAGCAACAGGATATAATTTTTATACCAATTTGCCTTGGCTTCAGAATAGTATAAACCAATATTGGTACTTCCTTCAACCCGATGGATGGTCTATTAATTGGGGCGATGGTTACACCAATGTTCAAGGCGACAGAGTAATGTATCGACACGCTGCCGTTTACAACGACCCTCGAAGTTTGTGGCTTGCACAGTATTGGTCAGATATATCACACATTACCTGGACAATGCCTCTTTATTCAAAACTTATTTATAAAGACTTTAATATGCCTACAGTTACAAAACCCGATATAGCGCACGATTGGTTCAGTGATAAAACAGGGCTTTCGGTTTCACGAACAGATTGGAGTGATACCGCAACTACTGTATGGGTATATGATGCGCCAACAAAAAAAGCAGGACACGAACACAGAGATAATAACTCGTTTTGCATTTATAAAAATGCTCCGCAAATAAATAATTCAGGATGGTATTATTCCTATGGCGATGCGCACTACACCAATTATTATATGCGCACTATTGCCCACAACAGTGTATGTGTATATGATTCCGCCGATGTATATACCAATTGGGGAGCGAATGTAAGTAACGATGGTGGACAAAATGAATCACCAACACTGTTAAATTTCAGTGATATATTTTCCCCTGCTGCCCAAAAAGGAAGATGGAAACTATGCGGTGCAGGTGTAGATTATTCTTATAACATATCGGATGCTGAACAAAGTTATGATACCACAAAGTTAGATAGATTCAGAAGAAGAGTATTGTTTTATAAACCAAATCAGGTAATAGTTTTAGACCATTTACATTTAAAAAATATAGCCACGCATCAGCGCAAGGCAAAGTTTATTTTGCATTTTCAGAAACAACCAACAATAAGCGGAAGCATTGTAAACACAACTGTTTCTAATCACATAGAAACATTTAACGGACACGATATTTTACAGACAAATGGGAAAGGAAATGTTGCTGTAAGAACATTATTGCCAGCAAACGCAACAACAACAAGAGTAGGCGGAAGTGGTTATGAATTTTATGTAAATGGTGTAAACTATCCTGAATTGGGCATAACAGATAGTACGCACACTACAGCAGGTGCGTGGCGGATAGAAGTTTCTCCAACTATTGTTACTGATAGTTTAGTTTTTCTTCATACAATTGATATAGGCGATAGTACCAATGTATCCGTTGCAGGCGGTGTTGGTCAGCAAAACAATTATACTATTGGCGTTGATTGGACAAATACATTATTCTTTTTTAATGCTCAAGGCGATACAAATGCCGTTTATCAAGTTATGAATAGCGTTCCTGGTGGCAGACCAGTTAAAGTTTTTGGTGCAGATTTAATTCCTTCTCAATTGTATGATGTATTAGTAGATAATAGTATAGTAGCTTCGCTAAACTCTGATACTGTTGGCGTTTTAGAAACATCCATTTCATTATCGGCAGGGAATCATAAGGTAGAAATCAATAATCATTCAATACCTCTTTCCGTAAATAATACTGCTGATGAATCAATAAAAATATTTCCAAACCCTGCTAAAGATATATTGAACATTATAATTACTGACAATAAGAGTTGGGAAATAAAAATTTCAAACTTAATGGGCGAACTACTTATCAAAACAAGTAATAAATCAAAAATTGATGTTTCTGGATTAAGCTCCGGTGTTTATTTAATTAATGTAAAACAAGGAGAAAACGTTTTTAACTATAAATTTGTGAAAGAATAGTTAAACCTTAAAGGCAAAAATACGCTATCGTTTCTATATATTTTCTTTATTCTGTTTTATAGCTGTTTTCACCTGCAAACAGAAAAAACTACTTTACAATTGTGCGAATATTTACCTTTATCTATTTGTTGGTGAAAAACACCAACATAGGCAGAAGTATGTGGAATAGGTTTTTGAAGTTCAATTTTTGTGAAAGAACGTTCTTTTGGTCAATACCAACTTTGATGTTTAGTGAAAGAGCGTTCTTTTGGTCAATACCAACTTTGATGTTTAGTGAAAGAGCGTTCTTTTGGTCAATATCTAATTCC
>CAILDT010000058.1 GCA_903833025.1 uncultured Bacteroidota bacterium
CGTTAAAAAATATAGACCCATCACAAATAAGTCAAGAGGCATTAAACCGTGTTATGGAAGCAGATTCTTTGCCTGAGCCTGTTTTATATACCAAAGGTCAAGCCCTACAAGACCCAGTATTAATTAGCCGTGAACGTAATGAACGTGGTTTTAAAGAGCCATTAGTTGAGCGCTTTAACGAGCAAAATAAAGCATTGCTTAAAAATGCCGAGTTAATGAAAGATGAGGCTGCTGGCGATTTAGTCAATACTACAAGTCATGTGGCAGATTCAGAAGGAATTATTGACCAAGTAAAATCAATTCAAAAAACTAATTATGATGCAACTAAATCTGCATATAAGGCTCTTGAAGATGCTAATGGTGGCAAATTTCCTGTTGATGCAAAGACTTTTGGTGAAAACGCAAGGGCAGCATTAGAAGTTGGAGATGATGTAGAATTTTTGCCATCAACCATTAAAGCCAAAGTAGATGCCTATGCTAAAGGCAAAGAAATGAACTTTAATCAGTTTGAAAATTTAAGAACACAAATTGCTAGAGAAACTAGAAAAGCGCAAAGAGCAGATGACGGTAACGCTGTCAATGCATTATCTTTAGTGCGTCAAGAATTAGAAAACTTGCCTATGCCAGGAGCATCTGCTGAACTAAAACAATTAGCAGATGAAGCAAGAAATCGTGCCAAAGCAGACTTTGACCTTGAGCGCAATAATACCTTATACAAAAAAGTTGTTAATGAATCTGCTGACACAAAAGATTTTATTAGAAAATTTGTTTTGGATTCCGGCAATACAGATTTTGCAAATTCATTACAGCTTTTGCAAGACAATCCTACAGCTTTAGCACACCTTAGATCAGGCACGATGGATTTTATTAATCGCAATTCATTAGATGCTAGTGGCAATTTTAAAAACGCAAAGTTTGCTGATTATATTGAAAACCTTGATGTTAATAAAAAGTTAGATTCTTTATTTGGCACAGAAACTGCAGAAAAGCTCAGAAAGATAGCTAGAGTTGGTAGAACAGTAGAAGCACAGCCAAAAGGCGCATTTGTAAGCACAGCAAATACCGTGCCTGGCGCTATGGGAGTTGCAAAACAAATGGCAACGACAGCTTTAGAACGCAATATTCCAGGTCTCAAAACTGCTGCCGAAATGTATTTTAATGTTAAAAATGCTAAAGATATTAGAGAAACGCTTGAACCTGGCGCTGGTATTGGCAAGCAAAAAGAAAAATATAAACTTTCTGAAATAGGAAAACCATAATGGCTTATTTACTATCACCAATCGGTAATGGATTTCAATTCTTTACCACTACTGGATTGCCTTTAAGTGGCGGTCTTTTGTATTCTTATCAAGCTGGGTCAAGTACCCCTTTAGCAACTTACACAACATCTAGTGGCACAACTGCTAATGCTAACCCTATTGTTTTAGGTGTAGATGGGCGTCCACCACAAGAAATTTGGCTAAATTCAGGCTACAACTATAAATTTGTCTTGCAAGATTCTACTGGTAGCACTATTGCTACTTATGACAATTTGTATGGTATTCCTACATCAACTTCATCAGGTTCTGCAATTCCAAGTGGCTCCGTAATTTTATGGTCGGGTTCACAAGGCTCCATTCCTAGTGGTTATTACCTATGTAATGGTTTAAATGGCACACCTAACCTTACCGATTCTTTTATAGTTGGTGCCGGTAATTCTTATTCTGTTAATTCCCAAGGCTCTGTATTTACATCGGGTTCTAATACTCCACAATACTATGCACTTTGCTACATTATGAAAGCGTAGTATGCCTGAAATTGATCCTGTAAAAATTGGCGTAATGTGGCAAAAAATGGAAACAATGGAAAGGGAAGTTTCTGAATTGCGTGATGATGTTAAAACCCTTTTGGAGTTGGCAAACAAGTCCAAAGGAGGCCTGTGGGCTGGCATGGCAATTGTATCTGCAATTTCTAGCTTTGTAGGTTTTATAATTCACTATTTCACATCAAAATGAACAAACAACTTGAATCCGCAAAAGAAGTAGCTGGCAAATCTATTGGTCAACATGGTTTAGCCTATATCACCGCAATTATTGTGATTAGTGTAGCTGCAAGCATATTTTTAGATTCTTCAAAAATTGCTGCTGTAATTGGTATGGCTGGTGGCGCAATCATGGCCATTATTAATATGATGAACGCAGTATCGGGAACTACTGAAAAAGAAGAAAAACCTGAATTTGCAGTAATTCAAAATTTAATTGAAAAATTAGATCATCTTGCAGATAAAGAACCTCCAATGTCAGTAACCGTAGATGGCGATAAAGTTACAGTTACTAAAGGTTCCGATACTATTACAACAAAAAAATGAACGAAATATTAACTCATATTCTTACTGGAAAAGATAATGAAACTCATGATATTGCTCGTTGGGCTTGGGCTTTGGGCTTTATTGTGGTCGCTAGTGCTGCTCTTTATTTAATTTATTCAGGGCATGAAATTAGTCTTACAGAGCTTGCTGGCGCTTTAGGCATTGTGTCAGGATCAGGAGCAGCGTCTGTAGCTGCTAAACAAATGTCGGGATCAGAACCACAATGATAGATTATGTCAAAATTTCAATTATTAGCGCTATATGTATGTTTGCCTTTGGTAGTGGGTATTGGATGGGCTATTCACGATATATTGAATATAAAAAGTCAGTTGAAATTGCCGCCAAAGCGCAAGAAGCCCATGTCGAATCAATCAAAAAACAACAAGAATTAACAACCAATTTAATCCAAAAGGAATATGATGCGAAACTTGCTCTTTTGCGCCAGTATTACGCTAATGGGATGCACCAGTCCAATCCCAGCAGCGTGTCCCCCAATTCAGGCATCACCCCCAAGCCAATTGATGTTAGTTCCGCCTACTCAATACTTATTGGACAATGCGCTGAAACCACGCAACAATTAGTTAGTTTACAGTCGTGGATTA
>CAILDT010000059.1 GCA_903833025.1 uncultured Bacteroidota bacterium
CTTATATGAATGCTCTTGTAAAGAAATTGGATAAAGAAATTATATTTTTAATTTGCTCAAACGAAAAAATAAACATTGATTATTTTAATACTGAAACAACAACTGCAATTGCAGGACCTAATCACGAATTGCTTGATATGTATGCTTTTGCAGCGTGTGATTATATAATAGGACCGCCAAGCACCTTTACTATGTGGGCTTCATTTTATGGGAACGTACCGTTATATATGATGAAGGATAAAAATGCTAACAATATAATTGAACAAAACTTTAAACCTTAATTCTTACTTTTTAAAAAAAATCTTGTGGAAAACAATCAATACGATATAATAATAGTTGGAGGCGGCATAGTAGGACTCGCTTCTGCTTATAAAATTAATTTAAAATATCCAACCAAAAAGATTCTCGTTCTTGAAAAGGAAAAAGAAGTAGCTGCTCACCAAACGGGGCATAACTCTGGGGTAATACATTCGGGGTTGTATTATAAACCCGGTTCGTACAAAGCGAAAAACTGCGTGGATGGCAGAAGAGAACTTGTTGCTTTTGCAAAAGAGCACAAAATACAACACGATATTTGCGGTAAAGTAGTAGTGGCAACGGATGTTTCGGAATTACCTCATATGAATAAAGTTTTTAGTAACGGAATTGCAAATGGAGTGGAAGGGGTGGAGAAGATTGATGCTAAACGAATAAAAGAAATTGAACCTTATTGTGTGGGCATCGAAGGGCTTTGGGTGCCGTGTACTGGAATTATTGACTATGCTGATGTTTCGAGAAAGTATGTGGAGTTGATACATTCAAAATTTCCGAAAAGTAAAGTAATTTGTGAACAAGAAGTTATTGCTTTCGAGCAGCACCAAGATGATACGGATGTGATTACTCGAAAAGAAAAATTTACGGGAAAACATATTATTACCTGCGCCGGTTTGCAGTCTGATAGGATAGCAAAAAAAGAAGGTGCTAAGATAGATACTGCAATTGTTGGCTTTCGAGGTGATTATTTTTATTTGACAGAAAAAGGTTTGAGTAAAGTCCGTAATCTAATATACCCTGTTCCTAATCCTAAGTATCCTTTTTTGGGTGTTCACTTTACGCGAATGATACACGGAGGTACTGAATGCGGACCCAATGCTGTGTTTGTTTTTAAGCGCGAAGGGTATGGTAAAACAGATTTTTCTTTAAAAGACACTACCGAAGCACTAGGTTTTGGTGGTACTTGGAAATTCTTTGCTAAGAATATGAAATTCGGGTGGGATGAATATAGAGGTGCTTTTTCTAAAACATTTTTCCTGAAACGTTTACGAAAACTAATTCCTGATTTACAATTGGATGATTTGAAGCCAGGTAGGTCAGGGGTTCGTGCTATGGCACTTGCACCCGAAGGTGAGATGATTGACGATTTTAAAATTGAATGGAATAATAATGCGATACACGTATTGAATGCGCCATCACCCGCTGCTACTTCTTCATTAGCCATCGGCACTGCCATTGAACAAATGGCAACCGAACATTTTAATCTGCTATAAAGATGGAGAAGTTTACATTTCCATACTTCCTGTGCTGATTAAAATGTTCCATCTTTGATAAATCAGTTTGTTCGCTGTGTTCCACTATTAACCAACCTTGTGGCTTTAGTAAATTATTTTTAAAAACAATTTCAGGAATCGTATCTATGTTTTTTAAATCATAAGGAGGGTCGCAAAAGATGATATGATAAGGGACTGTGGCTCTGTTTAAAAAAGTAAATGAATTGGATTTAATAACTTTTATTTCATTCATTTTAAATCTCCATTTATATCCATCCTTACCTGATAC
>CAILDT010000060.1 GCA_903833025.1 uncultured Bacteroidota bacterium
CAATTAAACAATTAATGTCTAAAAATTAATCCCAATATTATTTATGAAACAATTTTTTAAAGCAAGTTTATTATTACTTAGCGTATTATTATTTAATAACGCAACCGCTCAAACACCTGTAAAATGGAACCTCACCAGCAATAAAATAAACGACTGCGAATACGAATTAATTTTTACCGGAACAATAGATGCCGGCTGGCACGTATATTCCTTAAACCTAAAAGGCGACGACGGACCAGTGCCTTCAAAAATATATGTTACCAAAAGCAGCGACTACGAAGCCGATGGAAACGCCACCGAAGGCACACCTATCAAAAAGTTGGATAAAGTTTTTGATAATATGGAAGTTTCTTACTTCGAACAAACTGTAACATTCAAACAAAAAATAAAATTAAAATCCGATAAAGAAGTTACCGTAAAAGGAAAATACGAATACGAATCTTGTAATGATGAACAATGCACCTTCCCTCCTGCCACTTCTTTCGAATTCAAATTTCACGGTACTTCCGAATGTTTAAAAACCAGTTCCGCTCCCATTAAAAAAGATGCAGGAAGTAATGGAGCAAGCAATGTAGGTAGCGCAAATACTCCTTGTTATTGCGATTCCGTAGCATTATTAAAAATATGGAACAACATTAAAAAAGAAAACGGCGCAACTGCAATCGCTCAAAACGATTTGCCTGTGCCTCCTTCAACAACTTCAGAAAATAAAACACCAACCGCTTCTGCCGATACTAAAATAAAAACAACTAACGACGATGCAACAATAGAAGGCGTTGCCTGGTGGATAATATTTTTAAAAGGTCTCGGTTGGGGGCTCCTTGCATTGCTTACTCCCTGCGTGTTTCCGCTGATTCCTATGAACGTTAGTTTTTTTTTAAAACGAAGTAAAACAAAAGCCAAAGGAAAATTAAACGCCGTTGTATATGCTCTTTCAATCATCATTATTTTTGTAACATTAGGTTTATTAATCGGCGAAAGTCTCAACAAATTCTCTACCGGCGCACCTTTCAACCTTGTTATATTTGTTTTATTATTAATATTCGCCGCCTCTTTTTTAGGCGCATTCGAAATTACATTACCCGCCGGCTTCGTAAATAAAATTGACAAACAAGGCGACAGAGGCGGCTTTGTAGGCATCTTTTTTATGGCATTCGCACTCGTAGTTATTTCTTTTTCTTGCACCGGTCCTATGGTTTCCAACGCACTCGTTGCCGCCTCCGATTCAGGCAACAAAGCAGGCGCATTCTGGGCAATGCTTGGTTTTTCTTCTGGCTTAGCAATTCCGTTTGGGCTCTTTGCTTTTTTTCCTTCTATGCTTAACACCTTACCAAAGAGTGGCGGATGGCTCAATTCAGTAAAAGTAGTTCTTGGATTTTTAGAATTAGCACTCGCATTAAAATTTGCTTCCAACGTAGATTTAGTATATCAACTCGGCATTTTAACACGCGAAGTATTCATCACTTTATGGATTGTAATCTTCGCACTCAACACCATTTATTTAATGGGTGGCTTCAAAACCGCACACGACAGCGATGTTAAACACCTCTCCGTTACCCGCTTATTTTTTATCATCCTCTCTTTTTCCGTTACCATATATATTATACCCGGCTTGTGGGGCGCACCGTTAAAGCTGTTCAGCGGCGTGCTCCCTCCTTACGATTATTCCGAATCGCCACACGGCTTCGGTGCCGGCTCATCAAGCACAACACAAAACACCTCGCTCGACCCTGAATTCGCGCCCTTTATAGAAACAAACAAAAACGGAATTGCACTTTTCAAAAACGATTACGCACACGCATTAGCTTATGCCAAAAAAACACACAAGCCCCTACTAGTTGATTTTACTGGGCACGCCTGTGCCAACTGCCGCAAAACAGAAGACTACGTGTGGCCCGATGCCGAGATAACAAAAAAATTAAATAAAGAAGTCGTGCTCGTTTCCCTTTACGTGGACGACAAGCGGGCATTGGACCCCAAAGATATTCTCAACGTTTTTTGGTACGGCGAACAGCGCGAAATAAATACCATCGGCGACAAATTTAAATATCAAGAAGAAAAACTTTACAAGCAACTCGCGCAGCCATTATATGTTTTGCTCGACAATAATGAAAAACTTCTAAACACCCCGCGCGGCTACAAACCAAGCATCCCAGATTACGTAAACTGGATGAATGAAGGCATTACGGAGTTTAATAAAAGAAAGTAAAACATCTACATCTAGCAACTAAAATCTCCGCTTCGCGAAATGAAACACTAGGTGTAACGTACTATGTGCGCCTCCGGCAGTCGGTGTGTCGTACGCTCGTTTTTTTTCTTCATCGCAAATTCAAAACATTCTCACATTTATTTCAATTCATAACTCTTAACGTCATTGCGAGCTTTTCGCGAAGCAATCTCTGTATTTATTAAAGATTGCTTCGCGAAAAGCTCGCAATGACGTTA
>CAILDT010000061.1 GCA_903833025.1 uncultured Bacteroidota bacterium
ATTATAAATAATGAGATCGTTGCCATAAAATGTTTTAATCTCACATCCGTTTGACAATATAAAATGAAACTCTCGACAGTTCAGTTTTCTTCTTGAAAAGAAACTTTCTAACTGACTTATTTTTAAACCTTGAATCTCTTCTATAATTTTTGGTTCGCTTTTATCCCTAGAATAATAACACTCCCCATAATCGTCATTTTCTAAGTAAGTGACAAGTAGATTAGTTTTCAATACATGACAATCAAAAAATGCCGATAGCTTTTTAGGACGAGGATTCAGGTAGAGCTTCTTTCGATCCCTTTCTACCAAAAGATATTTATTATTTTCCTTCATCAAGTAGTTTTAGTTTTTGTAATTGCAAACAATCAAATTTATAGTCGCATTTTAGTATCTGCAAAAATACTCATTTTGCATTCGAGAAATCCGATAGCTAACCGAATTCCAATTTAATCTATCCCTTTTTCCATTAAATAACCAGTTGTTTTTACTTAGATAGATTTAGAAATAGTTCAACCTTCGGAATACCCGAAACATCATAACTTACCTTTGTCTCATAATATGGAAAAGTTAGTTGAAGGGTACAATATTTTTTAATCCTAATAGAAGCGAATAGATCCTCAAATAAGAAATAAATTAGGTTTAAGTAAAAACACGATAACAGTAATAAATGATATAATTAATGAAACAGAACTAATTATGTTTTCCAAAGAGTAGTAAATCTTATCAGCAAGAAATTTTAAAAACAATTAAATATTGATACCATGACAACAAATAAAAATCACCTAAGTTCTTTTGCAAAACCAGCGTTCTATGCAGAAATCGAAAGAAAAAGAATTTCAATTGAGTTTAAGGATTCGAAAGATAAATCAGTTAAAAAACAACTTTCAATGCTGAAACATTTAATTGACAGATGCATTAGAACATCCTCTAATCTTATTGCTCCAGATGCAAGTGTTGCAGCATTAAAGTTAGCCGCCAGGTATAATATTAATTTATTTGGCGCCAAAGAACAGGATAAAAGGGCAATGCAAGAATATATGATGAGATTAAATCCAGCGGAAAACGATTGTTTTTTTTACGAACACAAAGAAACGGTTTATGAACTTATACTTAAAATTAGTAAAAGCGAAACAGAGCAGGAAGTGTTTTCGATCTTCAAATTACAAGAAATAGTTTGGGTATTGAATTCAGAAAACAATAATCTTATAGAATTAGAGTTTAATAGCGAAAGAAGTAACTCAAATGAAGCATACAACGCTGCTAATATTAATGTTGTAAAAACTATTTTAAGCACTAACGATTGGCTCCAAGCCACATGGAGTAGAAGATAGTTTCTTTTTAGAATGTTGCAATCTTTAAATGAAATTCGGCAACAAAATAATTTTAGTTAATAATTTTAAACCCTTAAAGCCATGAAAAACTTAAAAATATTAATTTTTATTTTCGCTAGCTCCTTAACAAGTGCCGCTTTTGGACAAAAAATTAAAGATACATCTCTTTGGATAAATCCTTCTTCTAAAATACAAGCAGTATTTAGTAGTCAAAATGGTACCCAAAGGACCGAAATATTAAAATTATACAGGGATAATAGTTACGAATTTTTGGTTTATGTTTATATTAATTCTGGAAACACTTCTAGAATGACAAGAGAAGTAGGAAGGTTTACATTAAATGGAAGTCGCTTAAAACTAATAAAACCGACAAAAAGCAACCTACGCTCAGCTAATTACCTTGATTCATATACTTTCATTTCTGGCAAAGGTGTGTATAGCTCCCTGTTGAAATCTATTTTTCAAAAAAACAAGTTCCTAATGCTTGAAAGAAAAAAAACAGAATTTGATTTCCCATTTTATATTGATCCTTCAAACCATACTATAGTAAACAATAAAGAAGCAGTAAAGAAAATCGATTTGAAAGATTTAGCAATTAATATTACAAAAAACAAAACAACTGAACGCGATAAGATGATGGCGATTATTAATTTTATAAAAAATTCTATAGAATATGATTACCCCGGGTATTATAGTGGAACGTACACAAATAATCAAGGTGATTCAAAATCGATACTAGCAGGCAAAAACCGAATTGCTGTTTGTGCAGGATATGTGCATGTTTTTGAAGAACTATGCTTATATGCCGGATTATCTTGCCGAGAAGTGACAGGGTTGGCAAAAAACTCAATTAGTGATATTTCCCATTATGGAAAACCGCATGCATGGAATATTGTAAAGATTGATGGTAAGGAGGAGTTATACGATTTAACATGGGCAGATATATGTGGAGATAAATGGCTAAACGTAAACCCTGAATTAATGATTTATACTCACTTCCCAAACAAATTAGCTGACCAATTACTTGCACATCCCATGGGCAAGGATGATTTTAATAATGCACCCTATATTAATCCAGAAATCAGAATTCAAGCTTTTAATAGTTTCTCACCTACTTCAGGTGTGGTTTTTGCAGATAGTCTATTTCAATTTATAGTACATTCGAAAGTCACAAAAATTGAGATTAATGAGGCCAATCCAGAAATTTTTGATATTGTTTATTCTGACGAAGGATACAAAAAGCAAAATTATATTTTAACACCTGTGGTTTTTACTAGTAAACAAAATAAAAACGGTGAAACAATCATTACTATTCCGATAAAAAAAGCCGTTTCGGCAATTTATATATCAATTGATGGCTGCGAATATTGTTACAAAGTAATTAATGGAGATAGAGAAACAATTCTTAAAATATTTCAAGGGGAAGTGAAAAGACAAATATTGGAATCCTATATAAAAGGAGTTTTGGCGTCAATTGCGTTAAACGATGCTGCTGAACTGAAAAAATTGGTAGGAGCAGATAATGTAATATTTTTTGACAAAAAATCTAAAATCAATAAAGAGGTAATAAATAAATTTAAAAATTGGGATGGTAATCTTTCAGGTTGGAAAAGAGATATAAGATCTCCACGACTCAAAGAAATAGCTGGAGATTGGGTATACGTGGTAGAATTTGAAAATAGAATATATGCTGGTAAATATTATTTCGTTTTTGACAAAGTAGATGATGGTTATGCAATCACTTCTGTTAAATAATTAATTACTTAGGTTTTAAAGTGAACAATTTTAAATTAGATATAAACCAACAAAACCCAAATCAAATGAAAAA
>CAILDT010000062.1 GCA_903833025.1 uncultured Bacteroidota bacterium
ACTTCATACTGGCAGGTCGCCCCCCCTTTTTTTTATTTCATAAATCTTATGTTATCGGATGTTGTTCTTTCGTGTCGCGTGTTTCAGGTGTTATTGTATTATTATTTTCTTGTTTATTTTACTATTAGTTTCGTCTGTTATTTGAGCAAAATAAATTCCTTTCGCAATCCCAATCATATCCAGCTTATATAGTATATTGTCAATTGATGTTTGTTCTTTAACTACCTGTCCCAGTATATTAAATACTTTTATCTCTTCTATTTTACAACCCGAAGTAGTTACTGAAAAATCAGATGAACTTGGATTTGGATAAATATTAAAGAAGGATTGGTCACAAATAACATCAACATTAGTATTAGTTGGATGTGGGGTACACAAAGGAAAATGTAATTTGGCAACAAAGGGGTCTTCTTCCGAGGAAGGAATTAATGTATCGTTGCCAAGAATAAATGGATTAACCATATAATCACCGCCAAGAAGAAGATTACATTCATTATCAAATTTAATTGTATTCCAGTCGTCTCCACCGCCTGGTAAAGTTAATCCCCAAATGACGTGTCCTATAGAATTATATTCAAGTATATAAATTTGGTCATCACCTAAATCATTAAAAGTAATAGAATCAAAAGTTTCAGAAACTACAGAAGTCGTATATAACCTACAAGATAAAAATATATTTCCGTCATAATCACCTGTTAAAGACGCTCCTTCTAATGCCGAGCCTGAACCATCAGATTGTTTTGCCCAAATTTCATTCCCTGACTCATCGTATTCCACAATAAATACATTGGACATACCTGTCGGAGTTAATGTAAAAGCACCAAAGGAAGTTGGAATACTATGAAAATATCCTGTTATGAAAACCTTACCAAAACTATTTGTAGTTACAACCTCTGAAACAGCAACACCTGATAGCCCTCCTTGAGAACCTTTTACCCATAAAATATTTCCCGCAGAACTATATTTAGCGAGAAAAACATCGGAAGGACTTAAGCCAGTAATATTAATATTACCTAAGGTTAATGTTGAGGAACTAAATGAACCAGTAATATAAACATTTCCTAAATCATCAGTAGCGACTGAATTACTTTCGTCCCAAGCATTGCTTTGGCTTGTAAAGGAATTTCTTGCCCATAACTCATTCCCAGATGAACTGTATTTTGCGAGAAAAATGTCGAACATTCCTGTATGAGTTAAATTATCCGAACCAAATAGTACTGAAGAATCAAGCGAACCAGTTATATAAACATTTCCACTTTTGTCGGTTGCTACATCATTTATGCCTGCTGAAAAAGAATTTGTTTTACTCTTAACCCAAACTACATTTCCGCTCGCATCTAACTTTATTAAAAAAAAACTCCCTCCACCAACTGAAGTAGTATATGTAAATGAACCAATACTTAAAGTGTTACCTGAAAAATCACCAACTAAATAAATATTTCCTGAACCATCTGTTGCAATAGATTGTATTACTACAGAGTAAATTCCTGATTTAATATCTTTAGCCCAAATAACATCACCTGTCTTACTATATTTAGCAATATAACCACCGCTATTCGGAGTTAATAAAATAGAACCAAAATGTAATGCGCCACTATAATTGCCACTAATAAAAATATTCCCATCGTTGTCTGTTGCCATATCGTGTCCTTCTGAATAAGCTGAAACGGAATCGTTTTGAGCAGTTCTTGCCCATTGCCAGTATGGTGTTTGTGAAAAACAATTTACTGTCACCAATAATAAAACCACTATCGAAGTATTTTTTCTCACTTGTTTTTTATAGTAGCTAAAGTTTCATTCGTTGCGAAAATGTTCGTTACTCGCGTTCCCACAATATCCGATAACGTTTGAAAGATTTATGCAGTAAAAAAAAGGGGGGATTAAAAGCTCGTCTCTTTCGCCCCGCGACAAGCGTAATTAAATGCTTGAAACTTAATACTGGCAGGTCGCCCCCCCTTTTTTTTATTTCATAAATCTTATGTTATCGGCTGGTTTTCTTTTTTTCTGAAATGATTTTTTTAACTTCTTTTATTTCAGATTCCGTTGCTTCCTTTTGGATTTTGTTTTTGTCAATTCTGTTTGGAGAAATTTTAACTTTAAAACCCAATTTCCTTTTAGCGTCTGCAATTGCACAACTGCTTATACCTTTACCAATGTTTGTTTTGTAAATGTTTTGAATATCGGTATATGTCATATTATTCTGATTTAATTAATTTAAATGTTTGTTTCAAATGCTCTCCAACACTTAACAAATAAATTCCATTAGATAAATTGCTCAAATCAATTGCTGTATTTATTCCTGTTATTTTCCCCTTGATTAAAGCATTACCAATGTTATCGTAAATTGTAAAGGATGAACCAATTAGTTTTACTTCTGCTTTAATATTTATTTTATTGGTTGCTGGATTGGGAAAAATAGAAAACAAATTCTCTTTTAAAAATTCATTTATTCCTGCTCCACTTGTAACTACCGATAAAATAGCAACATTTGATGTGTCAGGACAACCACCCGAAACAATACAGCGATAACCATAATTGTCTTGAGATAATGTAACATTAGTGATTGTTAAAGTATCGGTAGTAACCCCAGAGTACTGCCCGAAATTTGCAAGATTTACAAAACTAGTTCCTGAATTTTGTTGCCATTGAAGTAACGAAGTACCGGATGTGGCAACTGAAAATTGTGCTGCGGTATTAATAATTGCTGTTTGATTAATTGGTTGCAAAGTAATTATATTGCTTAATGAAGCATTAAAAAGGTTTGAAATTTCACATTGAGTTAAGGCTCGATTCCAGATACCGATGTCATCTAAATTACCATTATAAGCATCGTTTGCAGGATGGTTCATTCTGCCGAAGGCTCCATTTCCTGATACGATTGGGTTTCCCGTTGATGCGACAGTTGTTTGTAAAACGCCATCTTTATAAAATTTACCATTACTACCATCATTCGTATATACTATATTTGTCCAAACATTATCCGCAGAAAATGGTATTGATGCCGAGCAAATAAATCCTGAACTAGTATAACTTCCAACACCATATACTCCTAGTCCATAATCTGCTCCCCATTGAACTTGGCCTGGGCCGTCAGAGCCAGGGTAAAATTCTAATAATCTTGGTCCTAAACAACCACTTCCTACATTCATTGCCCAAACTGAAATAGTGAGTTCAGTGGTAATAGATGATGTATTTACAGATACATCTATTCTGGTATTGCAGCCCGAACTTGAAAAATAATAAGCACTATTGGGATTTCCAAATCTGTCATTTGTTAAAAGCCCTCCATTGTTAACACCATTATTCCCATTCCCACTGCTGTCAATTGCATTACCTGTAAAAGGCCACCAACCAACAAGTCCACTTGTTGGAACATAGCTAGGTACTTGAGCAGAAACATTTAATGCTAATGCTAAAGTTAAAAGTAAAATTGTTTTTTTCATTTTGTTTTTGTTTTGTTTGTTTAATTATTTATTTTTTGCTTACTCTTTCGGTTTTCAGCTACCCCGTTGCGTTTCGGTTACGTTCTACTAAACTTGCCGATAACATATATATTCACGCAACAAAGCTAAACTTAATTTCCTTATAATCAATTGAGATATTAAAAAACGCATTGCGTAAATACTTTTTCCTGAAAGATAAATATTATTTGTTTTCATCTTTTTTAAATTTTAATTTGTCCAGCGGACTCGTTATTTTACTTATATCTTTTTTGCTAACGTGGGTGTATCGTTCTGTGGTTTTTATGTTGGTATGTCCCAGCAAATCTTTTAAATATTTTATGTCCACTCCTTGTTCGTGCAGATGAGTGGCATAGCTGTGTCGCAAACTATGGATGCCTGCCTTTTTTAAAAGTCCTGCTTTCTTTTTCGCATCTGTAAATATTTGTTGTATTGTTCTTATGGTTATTGCTTGGTGTGTTTTATCGTTCTCAAAAACATATATTTTCGGTTTGTATTTTTTATAACATTCACGTAAAAATTCTAATGCTGTTTCCGATAAATTTATTACTCTGTCTTTTTTCCCTTTTGCAGCTTTTATATGTATCTGCATTCGTTTGCTGTCAATATCCGCCAGCTTTAGTGTGGCTACTTCGCTCACACGCATACCGTGTGCATAAGCTACTACAAACATTGTTCGATGTTTTAAATTATCAATGCCTTCAAGCATTTTAATTACATCTGTTTCTGCCCATACTGCCGGCAGTTGATGTGCTTTTTGCGGACGTGGCAGGTCAAATAGCATCCTGTTGCGGTTTAACACGTGTTCGTAATAAAATTTTATTGCGTTTATATGTGAGTTCTGGTAGCTTTCGCTAAATGTTTGTTGTTGCTGCCGCCATCTCAAATAGCGTTCTATTTCTTCTTTTGTAATTTCATCAATCACTTTTTTATTTATAAATACGTTCAGAAAACTTGTGAAATGAGATGTGTAATTTCTTACCGTATTTTCGCTGAATCCTTTTAATAGTGCTTTATCCTTTAGCTTTTCCAAATAGGGGTGGAGCAATTGTTTTTCTTGGTTATCACATCCTTTCACTTCATTGGTTAAAGGTACTACGTTTTCAAAAGGTAGTACCTTTATTAAATTAAATTTCTTCCTGTTCTCCTCTGTATCCGGCAAATGCCAACTCTTTAAGGTCGCACTCCATTTAGCATCAGCAAGTTTTTTAAACCGTGTTTTCAGCTCTGCTGTATTAGCAAATGCTACTGCTATGCGCTTATGCCCTTTGTGTGTTATTTGTGTGGCGGTGTACATTGGTGCTTTTGGTTTTTTAGTTAGAAGTCCAAAACTAATCAATCCTTTCCAACTAATCCTAAAAAACAAAACAATTAATTAACTTACAAACTATTGCACGTTAACAAGTAAAAGCAATAAACTCCCCACGTTAACAATTACCTTTAATTTTATGGTAATAATAATAATTCGAAAAATATGGCAGTATATAAATTTGAATTTATAAAAAACGGTGCAGTGGTGTATGTTATACAATCTCCAACTATCCGTGAGCCGAAAAAATTATTAAAATATATGAAAATAGCAGTGGTGGATAAAAAATTTATAACAGCATGTATCGAATCTGATTCCATGAATACAATAATAATATTTGATGCTGCCGAATTATTACAACAAGCAATGGTTATAAAACTTAATTTCAACAAAAACTGTGATGATGTGGGTATCCGGTTTGCAACTAAAATAGCAATATCATTAATAAATGATGGCAATACACCGGATGAAGTAGCACATAAGTTAAAAAGAAAAAGGGCTACCGTTGATACCTATATAAACAGGGCAAAAATGCTGGTAATTAAAAAACATCCTAAAGCTATTTTATCTACCTATGGCGGACTAATAAATTTTCTTAATACTATTATTTGATATTTCTTTTCTTTCTTTTTCATTTCCTTTTCTTTTAAAAGCTACTATTTACAGTACTTCTACCTTGTAAAGAAGTTCTTTACAAAAGTGCTTTATAATTTTAAAGACTTTTGCATCATCAAAATAAAAGAAAAATAAAAGAAGAAATAATACAAATGAACATTGCATCACATCAAAAACAAAAAACAAACCGCACACCTATATATATAGGTATGCTTTTTTTTGTTTTTAGTTTATCAATAAATAGTTATTCGGTGGGTGGAGGTGTTTGTTGTATAACAGAAGAAGTTTCTTGTATGTCAGTACAACCTTCTTCACTCTTAGTAGAAGTTTCTTCTCTCTTAGCACAACCTTCTTCTCTCTTAGCAGAAGTTTCTTCACTCTTAGCACAACCTTCTTCTCTCTTAGCAGAAGTTTCTTCTCTCTTAGCACAACCTTCTTCTCTCTTAGCACAATCTTCTTCTCTCTTAGCACAACCTTCTTCTCTCTTAGCA
>CAILDT010000063.1 GCA_903833025.1 uncultured Bacteroidota bacterium
ATGCTAAAGGAAAAGAAAGTAACTATGGCGCAATGCTTAAGGACGCAAAAAATGCTGATATAATTTTATTTGGTGAGTTGCACGACAACCCAATTGTACATTGGTTAGAGTATGAACTGACTAAAGATGTATATGAAGACAAGAAAAACAACCTCGTTCTTGGTGCCGAAATGTTTGAAGCCGACGACCAAATAGCGTTAACAGAATACCTTCAAGGAAAAATTTCGGATAAAACATTGAAGGATGAAGTAAAACTTTGGCCCAACTTCAAAACAGATTACCGTCCTCTTCTAGATTTTGCAAAAACAAACCACTTACCTTTTATTGCTGATAATATTCCACGTCGATATGCAAACCTTGTTTATAATAAAGGATTGGAAAAATTAGACAGTTTAGACCCTGAAGCCAAGAAATGGATTTGTCCGCTGCCGATGAAGTACGATGCAAGTTTAAAATGTTATAAAGATATTTACGAATCAGCAGGCGGACACGGTGGCGAGAATCTTCCTAAATCACAGGCAGTAAAAGATGCTACTATGGCTTATTTTATTTTGAAGAACTGGAAAAAAGGAACCACCTATATTCATTACAACGGTTCTTATCACAGTAATTTTCATCAAGGAATCGAATGGTACTTAAAACAGGCAAACCCTAATTTAAAAGTATTTACTATTGCTTCTAACGAACAAGCAGGGCTGGATACCCTTGCCAAAGATGCTTTTAATATGGCTGATTATATTATTTGTACTCCCGAATCGATGTGTAAAACGCAATAATTTATACCACTAAGCTTTCACTAAGCTAAGTGTTTCTTTGTGCTCTTAGTGCCTTAGTGGTGAAATCTTTTACCCCAACTTCTCCTGCAACGCCTCCCATCTGCTCATCTCCATATCAAGCAACTTTTTCATCCTCTCATAATTAGCATACATCTCCTTATCATTCACAATAGTTTGATATTGCTCCGAATCCGATAATTTATCATCCACCAATTTTATCTCCCCTTCCAATCTTGCAATTTCCTTTTCTACTCTTGTAATATCATTTTTCAATTGTCTCAATTCTTTTTCCTTCTCCAACTCCTTCGCATCGGGTTTCGCTTTCTCCGCTTTCGGTTCCGCTTTTGGTTTCACAAATACACTCTTGGTATTCATCTCGCTCAACCTGTCCATCTTCACTTTCGCCATAAACTCATTAATGCCACCAAGGTGTTCCTTCACTTCGCCGTGCTTAAACTCATACATCTTATCCACCAAATCAGCAAGAAAATCCCTGTCGTGAGATACAATAATAGAGGTGCCCTCATAAGCCAACAGTGCACGTTTCAAAACCTCTTTACTTCTTATATCTAAGTGATTGGTTGGCTCATCCAGTACTAATAAATTATACGGCTCTAATAATAATTTACACAACGCCAACCTTCCTCTTTCGCCGCCACTAAGCACTCTCACCTTTTTATCAATATCTTCGCCACCAAATAAAAACGAACCCAACAGCGTTCTCACCTGTTTCCGCACATCACCCACTGCAAGTTCATCAATGGTTTCAAACACTGTTTTATTCTGGTCAAGTCGCTCCGCCTGATCTTGTGCAAAATAGCCCATCTTCACGCTATGCCCAAGTATTACATCGCCTTCGTGTTCTATTTGTTTGGCAATCATCTTCATCATCGTACTCTTCCCTTCCCCGTTTCTGCCCACCAATGCTATCTTTTCGCCTTTCGTTAAAATAAAATTCGCATCCTTAAATATCCGTTTCGTACCATATACTTTCCCTGCATCTTCCACCGTAAGCACTATCTTACCGCTATGTGCAGGCGGCGGAAACCGAAACGCAATAGCAGTACTATCATTCTCATCCACCTCCACAATCTCCATTCTATCCAACTTCTTAATCAACGACTGTGCAAACGCCGCCTTACTTGCCTTTGCTCTATATTTATCAATCAACACTTCCGTTTGATTAATTATTTTCTGCTGATTCTTCTGCGCATTCTCCTGCTGTTCCCTCCGTTCAGCACGAAGTACAAGGTATCGCGAATAATTAGTTTTATAATCATAAATCTTCTGATTCGATATTTCAATCGTCCTCGTAGTAACCGTATCCAAAAACTGCTTATCGTGACTAATCAACATCACCGAACCCGGAAACGTATCCAACGTTTCCTCCAACCATTGAATAGACTCAATATCCAAGTGATTCGTCGGCTCATCCAACAATAAAATATCCGGCTTCTGCAAAAGAATTTTTGCTAACTCAATCCTCATTCTCCAACCACCACTAAATTCAGCCGTTTGCCGTTCAAAGTCCGTCCGTTCAAAACCCAAACCACGCAAAATCTTTTCAATCTCCTCCTCCTTGTTCGACGCCCCAATAATATCCAACCGATGATTAATATCAGTAAGTTCCGTAATCAAATTCATATACGCATCCGTTTCATAATCCGTCCTCGTTTCAATCTCGTGCGTAATGTACGCCAAGCGGTCGTCCAACTTTTGAATCTCCTGAAAAGCAGTAGCCGTTTCCTCAAACACCGTCCGCCCGTGCTGATGAATCATATCCTGCGGCAAATACCCAATCCGAGTATCATTCGGCTTCGAAATCTCCCCCTTAGTAGGGTTTTGCTCGCCACTCAACAACTTTAACATCGTCGATTTTCCCGCACCATTCTTCCCCGCAAGCCCAATCCTATCCTTCGGATTAATCAAAAAAGAAACATTATCAAACAAATCGTATCCACCAAAAGACACCGTAACCGAATTAACTGAAATCATTATAAATTTTATTTTTAGGGGCGCAAAGGTAATAAAACTAATGAATTTAGGCACACCAACAATGCAACCCCAACATTCAACGCGGTAAGCGTGCGGTTTTTTTTCCGCTTCGCGAAATGAAACACCACGTGTAATCCCCTTTGTGCGCCTCCGGCAGTCGGTGTGTCGTAC
>CAILDT010000064.1 GCA_903833025.1 uncultured Bacteroidota bacterium
ACTCGGGATGGCAAAAATAAAAGAAATAAAAGTATTTAATGTGCTTGGGGAGGAGATTCTTCGCTACGCTATAAATGACAAAAGTGCGACAATAGATGTGAGCACCCTGCCCAAAGGGTTGTACTTTGTGGAAGTGTATTTCGATACTTCGGCAGGCTCAGTAATGGCTAAGCTCAATAACCAAGGGGTGAGGAGGAGGAAGTTTGTGAAGGAATAAAAATAGTTATGAATTATACGGAGGGATTCTTCGCTACGCTCTGAATGACAATTACACAAAAAAACTCTTTACAGAAATGTAAGGATTTTTTTATCATCAGAAAAGAAAAAGGGAGTATCTTTGCGAAAAATAAAAAATATGAAGTACATTACTAAATCACCCGCCATATTATTACTGGAAGATGGCAAAGTGTTTCACGGAAAAGCTGCTGGTACTGTGGGTACTGCCACTGGTGAAATTTGTTTTAATACGGGTATGACTGGTTATCAGGAGATATTTACTGACCCATCGTATTTTGGGCAAATAATAGTTACTACCAATGTGCATATTGGTAATTATGGCGTGAATAAGGATGAGGTGGAGTCGGACTCGATTAAAATTGCAGGATTGATTTGTAAACAGTTTGAAACGTTTCATTCGAGAAAACGAAGTGATGGTTCGTTGGAAGATTATTTTGTAAGTAATGGTATTGTTGCTATTTCGGATGTGGATACGCGTGCTATTGTGAGGTACATAAGAGATAAAGGGGCAATGAATTGTATTATTTCTTCTGAAACTCAAGATATTGAAGTGTTGAAAAAGAAACTCGCCAAAGTGCCTTCGATGGTGGGGTTGGAGCTTTCATCGAAAGTGAGTACTAAAAAGCCATATTTTGTGGGTGATGTTAATGCTGAATATAAAGTGGCGGTGCTTGATTTGGGTGTGAAGAAAAACATTCTTCGGTCGTTAGTAGAGCGTGGTTGTTACTTGCAAGTTTTTCCGCAGAAAACTACTTTGGCAGAGATGATGAAATGGGAACCCGATGGATTTATGATTAGTAACGGACCTGGCGACCCAGGCGTAATGGCGGATGAAGTAGCTACGGTGAAAGAAATTATTAATGGTGGTATTCCTGTTTTTGGGATTTGCCTTGGACATCAACTTATTGCTGAAGCATCAGGAATTTCTACGTTTAAAATGCACAAAGGGCATCGCGGTATAAATCATCCGGTGCAAAATATTATTACGGGCAAAAGTGAAATTACGTCGCAAAACCACGGATTTGGGGTAAAAGCGGAGGATGTGGCGAAGGTTAAAAATATGGAAGTAACGCACATTAACTTAAATGATAAGACTATTGAGGGGTTGCGATATACGGATAGAAATGTGTTTTCGGTTCAGTACCACCCAGAAGCGTGCCCCGGACCATTGGATGCAAGGTATTTATTTGATGATTTTATTGGGATGATTTCAAGCGTGAAGGCGTAAGTTAATTAATCAAAAAGAAAAAACCCTCAAAAAACAACTCCTCATTAGAGGTTTGCCAAAAGTAACTACTTTGCCCCAACTCCTAATACGAGTTTAGTCCAAAGTAATTTTTGCAACATTAAAAACATCTCTTATCAAACTACTTTATAATTAATTCTTTGTACTTATTTAGTACTTTTGCCACCGTTGAAACGGCTCTGATTATATAAAGAACCGACAAATTTTATGATTTTTAATTCAGTAACCTACATTCTTTTTCTTTTTCTCGCCGTTTTGCTCTACTGGGTTTTGCCGCTACGCATAGGAAGATTAATGCTTTTTACGGGCAGTTTGGTTTTTTATGGTTTCTGGCGATGGGAATTTATCCCGCTATTATTAATCGCCGCCATTGTTGATTATTGGTGTTCCATTCAAATTGATAAACGAGAAGAGCAAAAATCGCGCTTACGTTTTTTGATTTTTAGTTTGATAATTAATTTAGGAATCCTTTTTTACTTTAAATATTTATTGTTTTTTACTACCAATGTGGTGTGGGCATTAAATGTTTTTGGCTGCAAAATAGATATTCCTCATTTAGATATTATTCTTCCTTTAGGTATAAGTTTTTATACGTTTGAAACCATAAGTTACACTGTGGATGTTTATCGCAGACAAATAAAACCGGAACGTAACTTTTTAACGTATGCCACTTTCTTGGTTTATTTTCCACATTTAATTGCTGGTCCGGTTTTAAGAGCATCAGAAATATTGCCACAACTAAAAATAAAAAAAGCATTTAATAACGAATTTATTATTGAAGGAATAAAACGCGTCATACAAGGTTTGTTTTTAAAAGTTGTTTTAGCCGATAACATTGCACAATATGTAAACGAAGGATTTGCTTTAAACCCCTCTGCTTTAAGCGCGATAGATGTATTAACGTTAGCATTTATGTTCGGACTTCAAATTTATTTTGATTTCAGTGCCTATTCTCACATCGCAATAGGCAGTGCAAAAATGATGGGAATTAATTTTCCTGAGAATTTTAATTTCCCTTATGCTGCATCTTCTTTCAGAGAATTTTGGAAACGCTGGCACATCTCCTTATCAAGCTGGATAAGAGATTACTTGTATTTGCCAATAATGAAAACAAAAGTGGTGAGCGATGGAGCAACAGGAATAGGCAATGTGCTAAGTGATAACCAACCGAAACGAAATAGAAATGTCGCGCTGTTTTTAACGTGGTCTATTATGGGGCTTTGGCACGGTGCTAACTGGACGTTTATTTTTTGGGGAATTTATCACGCGAGTTTTGTTTTTATTGAAAGGATGATAAATAAATTCAGAAAAAAATCAGAAGCTTCAAATTGGGTAAAATCTTTTTTGAGTTGGGGTATCGTAATTCCTATCGCTATGCTAAGCTGGATTCCTTTTAGGGCAGCTAATATGGGCGTAGTTTGGAAAATGTACGGTAAATTATTTCATATAAAAGAATATTCTTTTTTAGGAATGAAAGAAAATATTTACATCGTTTGCGCACTTTTATTTTTTCTCACCACATTAATGTATTTGTATAAAACATATTTCTCAAGTAAAATTCAACGCGTTATACTTCTACCTTCTTTAGTGCGGATTAGCGCATATACAGTGATGATAATATTAGTGTTTTGTTTTTTACGACCGATAAGTCAGTTTATTTATTTCCAATTTTAAATTAATGATACTGCGAGGACAACGTAAAACAACCAAGAATAAAAAGAGAAGCAAAAAGAAAATAGTTGCCATCTCACTTTTTATTTTACTACTTATTTTTTTAGTGGGAAATCATTATGCTTCCAAAACATTGCAAACAAAAGGTTATACGGACTTATTGGATTTTGTAAAAACTGTTTCATCTAATTATTGGAATGGAATGAGTGCGAAACCGGAAAAAATTTCCATTGAAATAAAAGAGAAAGATTTTAAGTTTTTAGAAAAGAACAGAGAAAGGGCGTTGGAAAGAAATGTAATAATAAATAATATTGATGGTGATTATGTGCCAGCAACTTTAGAATATCAGGGCAAAAAAATGAAAGTGAAGTTGCGCCTGAAAGGGCATATGACAGACCATTTGCAGGATAATAAATGGTCGTTTAGAATAAAAGTAAAAGATAAAGATTCGTTTATGGGAATGAAACGGTTTTCGTTTCAGCATCCCGGAACACGCGGTTATGTTTACGAATGGATATACCACGAGCTGATGAAAAGAGAAGGAATAATAGCATTGAGATATAAATTTATTAATCTTACAATGAACGGTCGTGATTGGGGAATATATGCTGTAGAGGAAAATTTTGATAAAGAATTAATAGAAAATAATCAACGGATAAATGCACCCATCATTCGTTTTAATCCTGATTTGTATTGGGTTAACCGTTATAATATGATGACACATCAGGCATCAGCTGATGAGTTTTCTTCTTATTATTCAGCACCAGCGGAAGCGTATAATGAAGAAGCTGTTGTTTCTGATTCAACACAAAAGAAATATTTTTTAAAAGCAATGGCTTTAGTAGAAGGGTTAAGAAGTAAAAAACTTTCTGTGGATGAAGTTTTTGATATTGAAAGGTTGGCAAAATTTCACGCCATAATTGATTTGGTTGGTGGCGAGCATAGCATTGACTGGAGCGATATAAAGTATTATTATAATCCAGTGCAAGGGAGATTAGAACCGGTTGCTTATGAAAGTTTCACCGATTTTCCTGCACGTGACATTACTGGTAGTTATAAATATATTCAACTCGATAGTATGAATGAAAATTATGAAGATTGGCATACGGCTATTTTCAGTAATGCAAAATTCTTCAGTTTATATATTAAAGAATTAGAAAGAATTTCGGAACCTTCGTATATGGATAATTTCTTTTCTTCTGCTAATTCAGAATTAAGTACTAATCTGAAAATACTTAATAAAGAGTTTCCATACAAGAAATTTGATAAGCAAGGATATTACAGAAATCAAATGATGATTAAAAAAGTGTTGGCAACGCCTAAAGCTATTCACGCATATTTTGTTGGGCAATCGAATAATAAAATTCATTTGCAACTTGGAGAAATAGAATCATTGCCTGTTGAAATAAAATATGTTTCTGTTGGAAATATAAAAGTTTTTCCCGCTTCTCAAATTATACTTTCGGCTAAACAAAGAAATCAATATGTGAATTTCAAAAACTATGATCTTACATTGCCACCTGATTTTCGTTGGAATGATTCATTGATTAATAATCTGAAAGTATGTTATTCAATACTTGGTGCTACAAAGCAGGATGAAGCCATTGTGTTCAGGTATCCGCATACTGATAAAGAATTTATATCCGATGATTTAAAAAACAAAAAGGGAAATATAAATGAGTTTCCATTTTTAACTATTGATGATAACAACAAAACTATTTTTATTAAGAAAGGGAAACAAACAATTAATAAAGATTTGATTATTCCTTCTGGTTACACAGTGTTTGCAAATAGCAGCGTTTCGCTTGATATTATTAACAAAGCAAAAGTAATTTCGTATTCATCATTTATCTTTTCAGGAAATGAAGAGGAACAAATTAAAATTGAATCGACCGATTCAACATCTCAAGGAATTGAATTTATAGATGCTCCGAAATCAAAATTCAGCTACGTTGTTTTTAAACGTATGCCAAAAGTAAAAGAGGAACAATGGGCAAGAACAGGTGCCGTTACTTTTTATGAATCGCCTGTGGAATTTAATAACTGTTGTTTTTATAATTGCAAAGCAGAAGATGAAGTAAGTGTTATTCGTTCCGATTTTTCTTTTAATTATTGTTTGTTTCATAAAATGCACGATGATGCTATAGACGCAGACTTCTCTGATGGAACGGTTAGTAATTCTGTGTTTGAAAACTGTGATGAAAATGCCTTTGACCTTACAATGGCGAAAGTAAAAGTAAAAGCTATTTATGTGAATGGTGCTAATAATAAGGCATTCAATGTGAAAGCAGGTGCGCAGTTAAAGGGTGATGATGTTAGAATTAAAAACGCTTACATTGCTATTTCTGCGGAAGATTTGTCTTCTATAGATTTGCAAAAAGTAACTATAACTGATTCTGAATACGGATTGGTTGCTTATAAAAACAAACCAGGTGGCGGGCATCCAAGAATTACTGTAAAAGGAATTTCTTTTACGAACGTGAAGAATAATTATTTAAGAGAAAAGAAATCAACCATTATTGTTGATGGGAAAGAAATAGAAGAAGAAGTGAAGGATGTTGAAAACATTATTAAAGGTGATAAAAGGAAAAGTAAATAAAATTATTTCATTATTCTTAGGAATATTATTTCAGTCTGCTATAGTATCAGCGCAGGTTGTTTCTCCATTTAATAATCTTTGTATAAAAGATTCTTCAAAAAGTTATTCTTTTATAGTCAGTGGTCATTTTCACGGAGCATCTACCAATGCCTCTACTTTTCCTGCTTCCAGTTTGTTAGCAAATATTGATTCGTTAAATGCATTGAACCCTTTATTTTTAATGAGTTTGGGTGATATGTTTTTAGATGTTGATGATACTTATATTAATCATTACAGGAGTAGTTTGTTTTCCAAGTTAAAGATGCCTCTGTTAAATGCTGTTGGTAACCACGATTTGGCTCACAATGTTTATGAAAAGCTTTATGGTAAAACTTTTTATTCTTTTACTCACAACTCTGAATTATATATTGTTCTTAATACTGAAATGAATGATGGCAGTATTAAAGATGAACAGTTGAAACTGCTTTCGAATTCAATTGATACAGCTTTAACGAATAAAATAAAGAATGTGTTTATCTTTTCTCACCGTCCGATTTGGGCAGAGCGAATAGACAAATACAAAAAACTATTTAGTGATAATACACGTACTGCTATTGGGAATAATAATTTTATTGAAGAGATAAAACCTCTGTTACAAAAGATTTCTAAAAACAAAAATGTATATTGGATATCAGGTTCTATGGGTGGTATGGCTCCAGCTTCTTTTTTTTATGATAAGGAAGAAGAAACAAATGTTACGTATATGTGTACCGCCATCCGTGATTTGCCTAGAGATGCAGTTTTGAGAATTGATTTTAATGATGACATTGTTTCTATGAAAGGAATATCACTTACAGGGCAACAGTTATTACCCATTGAAAATTATAATATTAATTACTGGAATAAAAATACAGCACCTGAACAGTCATTTAACTTTAGGTTGTTACCCTATTTAACCAAGCAAATGCTAATGCACCATTACTTTTGGTTTGGTTTTGGTTTTTGTCTGCTACTAATTTTTTGCATTTCATTTATCAGGAAGAGATGGAAAAAAAGAAAATAGTTTTCCTTTATACTGAACTCGCTACTTACTTTCTTGCTTGTATCGAAACGTTGTTGCAGTATCCAGAAGTGGAAGTACACATTGTGCGTTGGGCGATTAATAAAGAAGCTCCGTTTCATTTTTCTTTTCCTGATAATATTAAAATTTATAATCGAAATGAATATTCTTCGGATCAACTACAGCAATTAATTGCTTCCATTAATCCTTCTGTTTTATATTCAAGCGGATGGATGGATAAAGATTATTTGTTGATTTGTAAACAATATAAAAATAAAATTCCTGTAATAGTTGGTTTTGATAATCAATGGAAAGGTTCATTAAAACAACGATTTGCAACTCTTGTAAGTCCTTTTAAAATATTAAATCATTTTACACATTGCTGGGTGCCTGGGAAATTACAAGAAGACTATGCACTTCGATTGGGTTTTAAAAAGCAAAATATTCTCACTGGTTTTTATTGTTGTGATTTTGATTTGTTCCATAACCAATACCTTGCAAACAAACAACAAAAGCAACAACATTTTCCACATCGGTTTATTTATGTTGGAAGGTATGTGGAGCATAAAGGAATAAAAGATTTATGGAATGCATTTATTGAAATACAAAAGGAAATGCCGAACGATTGGGAGTTATGGTGTTTTGGAGTGGGTGATGTTTCAATAATTAATCATCCTAAAATAAAACACTTTGGTTTTGTGCAGCCCAATGAGTTGCCGAAATATATAAAAGATGCCGGAGTATTTGTCTTACCAAGTCATTTTGAACCGTGGGGCGTGGTGGTTCACGAGTTTGCTTCAGCGGGTTTTCCAATTATATGTACAGATGAAGTAGGAGCAAGAACTGCTTTTGTGGAGAATAATGTAAATGGAACTATTTACAAATCGGGAGATATTAATCAGTTGAAAGAGGCGATGAAGAAAATAATAAAACAAACTGATAAGGAGTTAAACGCAATGGGGGAGATAAGTGTAGAGAAAGCGAAACAAATTACTCCTGAAAAATGGGCGAATACATTGCTGTCGATAATAAATATTAAATAATGAATCAACAATTGATAGATGTGCGGAATTAATGGAATACTTGGTTTGGTGGATTCAACTATTGCGAAGCAAAAGGTAGTGGCAATGAACACCGCTTTGAAACATCGTGGACCAAATGATGAAGGTTTTTTTGTTGGTACTGAAATTGCTTTAGCACACAGACGGCTCTCCATCATTGACCTTTCTTCTGCCGGTCATCAACCAATGCAGTCGTATGATGGACGGTACCAAATTGTTTATAATGGTGAGTTATATAATTATAAAGAACTAAAATTTGAATTACAACGTGTTGTTTCCGGTTCAAAAGAACAAGCATATTTATTTCAAACAAATACCGATACAGAAGTTATTATCGCTTCTTATATCCGTTGGGGAGCTAATTGTTTAAAGCATTTCAATGGTATGTTTGCCTTTGCCATTTGGGATAATCAAACAAAAGAATTATTTATTGCAAGAGACAGATTAGGCATAAAGCCCTTGTATTATTGCTTTACAGAAGGTGTGTTGGCTTTTTCTTCCGAAGTACGTGCGTTATTAGCAAGCGAATTAGTTGCACGTAAATTAGATGAAAACAGTTTGATAGATTACCTCCGATACCAAACCGTACACGCTCCAAATACAATAGTGAAAGGTGTGAAGATGCTGATGCCTGGGCATTATATGAAAGCCGACAATGGCAAAGTTACGGTGCATAGTTATTGGAATATTACTGAAACCGTAAGTGATGCTTCAAAAGGTAAATCGTATAATGAAGTGTGTAAAGATGTAAATGTGCTGCTTACAAAAGCTGTGAAACGTCGTTTGATTGCTGATGTTCCGTTTGGTGCCTTTCTTTCCGGAGGAATAGATTCGAGTGCAATAGTAGGATTGATGAGTAAGGTATCGACAGAAAAGGTAAAAACATTTTCAATAGTATTTGATGAAAGTGAGTTTTCGGAAGCTAAGTATGCACAACTGATTGCGAAGAAATTTAATACCGACCATCACGAGATAAAACTTAAACCTGAAGATTTTATTGAGCAATTGCCGGATGCGTTAAAGGCAATGGACCATCCGAGTGGTGACGGACCAAATACTTATGTGGTTTCGAAGGCGACTAAAGAGGCAGGTATTACAATGGCTCTGTCGGGCTTGGGTGGTGATGAATTGTTTGCTGGGTACGATGTTTTTAAACGTTCTCTTAGTATTAACAATAAAAACTACCTCAACGCAATTCCTTTATTTATGCGTAAGGCAGGGGCAAACATTTTAAATGCTACCAAGCCAAGTGTATCTTCACAAAAGATTGCGGAACTATTAAAGTTGAATAAAATAAATTTCAACTCCTTCTATCCTTTATCGAGGCAGGTGTTGATGGATGAGCAAATTGTTAATATAATTGATAATGGAGAATGGAGAATGGAGAATGGAGGGTTGCCACGTAATAAAGTATCTGAAATAATTGAGCAAACTCAAATTTCAAATTTCAAATCTCAAATTTCAACTGTTAGTATTGCTGAAATATCTACGTATATGCAAAATGTTTTGCTACGTGATTCGGACCAGATGAGTATGGCTTCGGCATTGGAAGTGCGTGTGCCTTTTATTGATTACACACTTGTTGAATACGTGCTTGGTGTTGAGGATAAATATAAAAATCCGGTTACTCCTAAAAAACTATTGGTGGATTCGTTAGGCGATTTGTTGCCTCGTGAAATTGTTAATCGCCCTAAGATGGGTTTTACTTTTCCTTGGAAAGGATGGATGAAGAATGAATTAAAATCTTTTTGCGAAGCGAAAATGGTTGCTTTATCTAAAAGAAGACAGTTTAATGAACGAGGAGTAATTAAATTATGGAGGGATTTTCTGGCGGATAATCCTCGTGTTACTTGGTCGAGGATTTGGTATTTGGTGGTGCTTGAAAATTGGTTGGAGGAGAATGGGGTGGGGGATTGAAGGCGAAACTGCCGAAATTAGAGATTCCAACACCAGGTAATCCGAAGCGTGTTCGTGGCGAATAACCATCTTCTTATTAGTAATCTATTTTGTTGTATTTAATTGATTTGTAATTCATTTAATTTCTTTAATTTCTCTTCTTTTATGTTGAGTATGGCTCCTCAAAAGCGTGACCGTCGTACACATTAGTTATTGATGACAGCAATCACGCGTGCTCGTCGTCTTCAGAAGTTATTGATGACAGCAATCACGCGTGCTCGTCGTCTTAATAAGTTATTGAAGACGCATTTCACGCTTGCTCGTCGCCTTAATAAGTTATTGAAGTCTCATTTCACGCGTGCTCGTCGTCTTCAGAAGTTACTGAAGATAGATTTCACGCGTGATAGCCCTATTCAATAACTAATGTGTACAACGGTCACGCGTGTACGTCGTATTAAGAAGTTACTGAAGACACATTTCACGCTTGCTCGTCGTCTTAAGAAGTTATTGAAGGCACATTTCACGCGTGCTCGTCGCCTTAAGAAGTTACTGAAGACACATTTCACGCGTGCTCGTCGCCTTAAGCAG
>CAILDT010000065.1 GCA_903833025.1 uncultured Bacteroidota bacterium
AAAAACAAGCATCCGCCAAATCATCAGCGTGCAAAAATTCGCGCATCGGAGTTCCCGTTCCCCAAATTTCTACTGATGGTAAATTTTCTTTTTTTGCTGAATGAAATTTACTTATCAAAGCCGGCAACACGTGCGAGTTTTTTAAATCATAATTATCGTTCGAGCCATACAAATTAGTTGGCATCACCGAAATAAAATTGCAACCATACTGACTTCTATACGCATCGCACATTTTTATTCCCGCAATTTTTGCAATCGCATACGGCTCATTCGTTTCTTCTAAAAGTCCGGTTAATAAATATTCTTCTTTCAACGGTTGAGGTGCCAATTTTGGATAGATGCACGACGAACCAAGAAACATTAATTTCTTCACTCCGTTCAAATACGCATTATGAATAACGTTGGATTGAATCATAATGTTTTCATAAATAAAATCGGCACGGTAGGTATTATTTGCAACAATGCCGCCAACTTTAGCAGCAGCCAAAAAAACGTATTCAGGTTTTTCCTTTGCAAAAAAATCAGCAACTGCTTGCTGATTTCTTAAATCTACTTCTTTTGATGTATGCGTTATTTGATTTGTATAACCTTCTTTAATAAGTTTGCGTTGTATCGCCGAACCCACCATACCACGATGTCCGGCTATGTATATTTTTGATGATTCGTTCATTACTCGTGAAAATTCATAATATCGTGTCCGCCTTCCAACAAATATTTATCTTTTTCAAATAGCTTCACATCACTTGCTACCATTTCTTTTACTAATTGTTCCAGCGTATGTTTCGGTTCCCAGCCAAAATGTTTTTTTGCTTTTGATGCATCTCCAATTAATAATTCTACTTCCGTAGGGCGGAAATAATTTGGATCCACCTCCACCACAGTTTTTCCTGTGGCAACGTTAATCCCTTTTTCGTGTTCGTTTTTCCCTTCCCATTTCAACGTAATACCTACTTCAGCAAAAGCCAACTCTACAAACTTGCGAACAGTAATTTTTTTACCTGTTGCCAACACATAATCATCAGCTTCTTTTTGTTGCATCATCATCCACATACCTTCCACATAATCTTTTGCGTGTCCCCAATCGCGCTCTGCATTTAGGTTTCCCAAAAATAATTTCTCCTGCAAACTCAAATGTATTTTTGCAACTGCTCTGGTAATTTTTCTTGTAACAAATGTTTCTCCTCTAATCGGGCTTTCGTGATTAAATAAAATACCATTGCAAGCATAAATATTATATGCTTCGCGATAATTTTTAGTAATCCAGAAACCATATACCTTCGCAACTCCATAAGGTGAGCGTGGATAAAACGGAGTAGTTTCCTTTTGAGGAATCTCTTGAACGTAGCCATACATCTCTGAAGTAGATGCCTGATAAAAACGAGTTTTACTTTCCATTTTCAATATTCTGATGGCTTCCAGAATTCTTAATGTACCAATAGCATCCGCATTGGCAGTATATTCGGGAGTTTCGAACGACACCTTTACGTGGCTCTGCGCCGCAAGGTTATAAATTTCATCTGGTTGTGTTTCCTGAATAATACGAATCAAACTCGTGGAATCGGTTAAATCGCCATAATGCAATAAGAAATTTACTTTCTTTTCGTGCTGGTCTTTATTCAACTGGTCTATACGACAAGTGTTGAACAGTGAACTTC
>CAILDT010000066.1 GCA_903833025.1 uncultured Bacteroidota bacterium
TCCTGTTTTAAACAGATTTCAAATTGATCCAGACCCTATTGATTATAATTATGGGTCTGTTAATGGGTCATCAGGGTTGCTTTTAACCCAAATGACAGATGCCAATACACCACAGGCAAATACAGGAAGTATGGGTGTGCTTTCTGTTGACCATCAAGGAAATGTCGTGTATGTTACAAGTAACGCTGGTGCGTTAATAGGGGCAAATGACGGTTTGTCATTGGATGGAACAGGAACAATTGCACAGTTAGGAAACAAATGTGGTGGTACAGATGCAATATTAAAGGAAAATAGAGAAGTACCTATGGATAAATTTAATTTAGTTTTTACAGGTGAAGATTTAAGTGGAGGTTCCAGAATAGGTATAGGTAATATGACAACAGCACCTTGTAGTCCCGATGCGAAATTGCAAGTTGAAAATGATGCAACTACTGGAACTGTTACAACAACAGCAGCAGGGCATTTTCATACTTATGGAAATGTAAGTACTACAACTACTTCTTTATTAAGTGTAAATGATGGCAACAATCCTGCAAATGTAAATTATGGTGGGCAATTTTCTGTTCTCAATGGGGCTAGTAACGTAGGTGTAATTAGCCAAGCCGTTAATCCAGCACAACGCGATAATTATGGATTTTATGGGTTCGCAAATAATGCTCAACACGGAAATTACGCAGTATATGGTGATGCTACAAGTGCTACAGGGGTTGGCAGTTATGGCGGGTGGTTTTCTTCGCAGGGAATTAATTCTGGAACTAATTTTGGCGTATATTCACACGCAGACAACTCAACTGTTAATAATTTTGGAGTGTTTTCAATAGTAGATGTCCCTCCAACTACTCCAGCGTGGCCTGGGGCAACAAATGTTGCAATATATGGTCACGCGAAATTTGTTCCTTATAACCAAATAGCCCCTCCTCCAGCAACAACTTCTTGGGCAGGATATTTTGACGGTGCAGTAAATATTAACGGTAATGGTTTTTATCTTGGAGCTATTAATATTGTTTCCGACTCACAATTTAAAACAGGCGTTGATTCAATAACAAATGCTTTATCTTTGATAAAACAATTAAAGCCCAAAACATATTATATGGATACTACAAACATTTATGGTATGAACTTTACTAATCAACACCAAATGGGATTCATAGCACAAGATGTGGAGCAAATTTTACCATCACTAATAACCAAATCGCGGAAGTCGCCAATGGTCGATTCAACAGGTAACATTGTAACTCCAGGTGTAGATTTCAAAGCATTAAACTACATTGAATTTATCCCACTTCTTACTCGCGGCATACAAGAGCAAAGTAAAACCATTGACAGTTTAAAAACCAAAACAACAAAACAGGATTCTATTAATACTTGGCAGAAAGACCAAATAAATAACTTAACCAATATGATTAATAATTGTTGCAATGCAAATAACAACCACGCGCCTATACAGAATAACAACAACGGAAATGGTGATGGTAATGATAAAAGCAAAACATCTTTTATAGATGTAACGCTGCAAGATGGGCAGAGTGTTGTATTGAGTCAAAACGACCCTAACCCTTACTCGGAACAAACTACTATTGGCTATTATTTACCTGATAATGTGGGCAAAGCGCAAATGTTGTTTTATAATGCTGGTGGTAAATTAATACAGAGTGTAGAACTTACACAACGTGGGCAAGGGCAGTTAAATGTGTTTGCACAGGATTTAACAAATGGGCTTTATACTTATACGCTGGTGGTAGATGGAAAAATATTTGCTACTAAAAAAATGGTGAAACAGTAATTGAGTTATGAGTTGGGCAGTGTTGAGAGATTCTTCGCTACGCTCGGAATGACAAAACACAAAAAAACGTTTAGGATTATTGAAATCCTGAACGTTTTTGTTTTTATAAGAATCTCACTAATAACCTAATTAACTGAAAACCAATTAGCATTGTTTGGCAAAACAAGAGAAACGTTGCAACCAATTAAGATAATCGCTCAACCAATTGGTCGGAGCGTGCAACCAATTGGTTGAAGCGTTCTCCTAATATGTCGGAGCGTTCTCCTAATTAGTCGGAGCGTGCAACCAATTGGTTGAAGCGTTGCCCTAATATGTCGGAGCGTTCTCCTAATTGGTCGGAGCGTGCAACCAATTGGTTGAAGCGTTGCCCCAATATGTCGGAGCGTTCTCCTAATTAGTTGAAGCGTGCAACCAATTGGTTGAAGCGTTGCCCCAATATGTCGGAGCGTTCTCCTAATTGGTTGAAGCGTTCAACCAATTAGTCGGAGCATTATCTCAACATAGAGAACGATTATTGTTTTTAAGGCACTAATGCCGAAATAGAATCTCCCCATTCCGGTTCAGGGTTAGTAGCATCTATCTGAGGAGCACCACTTACTTTTAACGTTACGGCAGATTGAAAATAAACTGTTTTTAAATGTGGAAGATTAAAAATAACTATACCTGCCACTCTGCTGTCAGCAAGTCGCGTCCAGGTTACACCATCTGTAGAAAATCTCCAATGATATAAACTATACGTTTTATCTGCCTTAATACGAATACTAACTTTACCAATTGCGGTTTTAAAAACTTCAAAAAAGCGTTCCGCGGCAGATGTTTCTTTTCGGGCTATAAAGCCAATACGCGTGTATGCAAGTTTAGCACGTACAATATTACCCGGTTCTATTTCGTTTGCTTGTTTTTCTGCCGAGTTTGCAATGGTAGTTAATCTAATCATAACAGCGTTTGCCTGTGTGCCTTCTAATATAGTAAGGTCAGAAGATTTATCTGTTTCGCGAAGCACCACAGTAGCTTGCACAGCCCCCATTTCGCCTTCCAAAGCAGTTACATCATCTTCATCAATAACTACATCAGGGTCGGCGGCGTGGTTCAGCAATATGCTGGATGCAAAGGTTACTAAATCTTCAACATTCATTTTTGTGAAGTGAAGAGCAATGGCTAAATAAGCAATAGTTTTTTTCATTTTGTTTTTTGTTTTAGTTAATAATTTGTTTTTTTTTACAAATGTAGATAGATAAAAAAACTAAAAGGAAGCAAATAGTTTGAACGTGTTAAATTAGGAAATGAACATAGTTGATTTGGAGTACAAGCATAAAAAACGAAAAATTATTTTTTTCTGAACAACGTCAAAAAAGTCTGTCTTTCGAGGTTTGCTACGGTTAATATTTTATCATTTATCATCATTACATATTCTCCCTTGTCGCCATATTTTTTAATGTATTTAAGCCGTATAACCAATGATTTATGAATTTTGTGAAACTGCCCTATCGGTAGTCGTTTCACAAAATCGCCAATTCCTTCATCGGCAATTAAAGGGAGGTTAGTGCTTTTAATAAATACCTTGGTTTGGTTTCCATCGGCTTCTAAATAAATAATTTCTTTGCTGTTAAGCATTATAAATGCACTGCTTTGCTTAATAGCAATAAGCACATTTTTTTCGGTATGGTTATTATAATCTTTTTGCAATTGTAATAATTGTTGGGTTATTAAATTGCTTTTGTTTTTCGTATCGTATTTAATCATCGCTCTAAAAAGAGGTTCTTTTTTAATAGGTTTTAAAAGATAATCCACCGCTTCTACTGTATAGGAAAGTACTGCAAGTTCTTTTTTGGGAGAAGTAATAATAATTTCGAAAGGAGGTAAGTTGGATTTATTGAAAAAAGAAATTTCGTTTTCCTTTAATAATTGCACATCCAAAAAAATTAAATGAGGATGTACCTCATCAATAAGTGCAACAGCTTCTTGGTTAGTATTGGCAATACCCACTATTTCAATTTCGGGACAATATTTTGCTATCAATTTTTTAAGAAATAAACAAGATGCGTTTTCATCATCAATAATAATTGCTTTAATCACATTGCCGTGTTTGAGAAATTGATTTATTAAAAGTAATATTTTTATAAAGATACTGTTAATAGTATTCCGAATTAAAATAATCTACGTCTGCCAACGCTCATTTGGGTTTCCAATCTTTTTTCTATTATTATGAAATACATTTATTATAAAATCTTATTTTTGCCCCCTTATTAATAAAACACATAACCTTTAAAATCTAATCCTAAATAAAAATGAAAAAATTACTTATTACTTCCTCTTTTATTGCGTTTGCATTTATAGTAAATGCTCAAAAAGTGATGACCACCGAAATGCTTGTTCAACTTGGCAAAGTAAATGCACTCGGTATTTCTAAAGGCGGAAAATCGATTATCTATACAGTAAAAAACTACAGCATTGCTAACGATAAAAGCACAACCATAAAATATGCTATGCCGGTAACTGGTGGCATTGCCAACGAAATAAAAGATGCTGATAAACTATTAAAAAACGACCGTATTTCGCCCGACGGGAAAAGCAGCATTTCCAGCAATGAAGTGAAAGTGAAGAATGTGTATGGCAAAGATTTTTATCCCGATTGCAAAAACTCGGATGTGATGATATACGATAATCTTGCCTATCGCCATTGGGATACGTGGGAAGATGGTGCTTTCGGGCACGTATTTTTAAATACCTTAAAAGGTGGTAAAGTAATAGATAGCGTGGATATTATGAAGGACGAAGCGTATGATTGTCCTCAAAAGCCATTTGGTGGCGATGAAGATTTTATTTGGAAACCTGATGGCAAAGAAATTATTTATGTTACCAAAAAGAAGTATGGTAAAGAGTATGCTTTGAGCACCAACACTGATATTTACTCCTATAATATAGAAACAAAAAAAACAACCAACCTTACCGAAGGAATGATGGGGTATGATATGAAACCTGCTTATTCTAAAGATGGAATACTTGCTTTTACGAGTATGAAAACGGACGGAAACGAATCGGATAAAAACGATATAGTGGTGGATAATGGCGTAAATAAAATAAACCTAACCAAACAATGGGATGGCACTGTGGATGATTTTAAATGGAGTGCCGATGGTAAAAGTATCTATTTTACTGCCCCTATAGATGGCACAGTGCAGCTGTTTGTGGTTGATTATCCGGGTATGGAAAAGAAAATGCCACAAGTAAAACAACTTACTAAAGGCGATTTTGATATTCACGGTATGGTGGGGCAAGCAGGTACTAATATGATTGTTGGGCGTACGGATATGAACCACGCTAACGAACTTTATGCTGTTGATTTATCATCAGGCGCAATGAAGCAGTTAACACATATTAATGACCCTGTTTATAATTCACTTACGCTTGGTAAGGTAGAAAGCAGAATGGTTATTACGACTGATAATCAACAAATGTTGGTGTGGGTTATTTATCCGCCAAACTTTGACGCTACTAAAAAATATCCTACATTGTTGTATTGTCAAGGCGGACCGCAATCTCCGTTATCACAGTTTTATTCGTACCGTTGGAATTTTCAGTTGATGGCTGCTAATGGTTACATCATTGTTGCGCCCAACAGAAGAGGTATGCCAGGGCACGGTGTGCAATGGAATGCCGAAATAAGCAAAGATTATGGCGGACAAAATATGCAGGATTATCTTTCTGCTATTGATGCGTTGTCGAAAGAATCGTATGTGGATAAATCTCGATTAGGTTGCATTGGTGCATCGTATGGCGGTTATTCCGTTTACTTTTTGGCAGGTATGCACCAAAAAAGATTTAAAACATTCATCGCTCACGATGGTATTTTCGATTGGCGAGCAATGTATGGCACTACCGAGGAAATGTGGTTTGTAAACAATGATATTGGCGGTGCATATTGGGATAAAGATAATGCTGCTGCACAAAAATCGTATTCTGAATTTAACCCAGCAAACTTTGTAAAGAAATGGGATACACCTATTATGATTATTCAAGGAGGTAAAGATTATCGTGTGCCGATAGAGCAGGGGTTAGGTGCATTTCAGGCAGCACAGTTGCAAGGTATAAAAAGCAAATTGCTTTATTTTCCGAACGAAAATCATTGGATTTTGAAAGAGCAAGATGCACTCGTTTGGCAACGTGAGTTTTATAAATGGTTGAAAGAAACGTTGAACTAAATGGCAGAAGAAAAAAAAGAAAAGTGGGTTACTTACCTTTCGTTTACCACAGTTATTGTTGCGGTGTGCGCTACGCTGTCCACATTTAAAGGTGGAGGATACAGCACCAAAGCATTGTTAACCCAATCAAAAGCATCCGACCAGTGGGCTTTTTATCAATCCAAAAGTATTAAGTCGTATATATATGAGATGCAAAAAGAGAATTTAGAATTGCAATTAAACAACTCTGCACTTACTATGAACAAAGAAGAACTTGAAAAACGTATTGCTAACTATTCGGATAAAATAAAAAAGTATGCGGATGAAAAAGAAGGAATAAAAAAAGAGGCAACTGAATTGGAAGCTACGCGAGATGAATGTAAATCGCATTCCGAACGGTTTGGTTTAGCAGTAATATTTCTTCAAGTATCTATTTTACTTTCTTCTATTGCCGCACTTACCAAAAAAAGAATGTTGTGGGTGTTTAGTATGCTGGTTGGTATTATAGGAATTGTATATTTTGTGAACGGGTTTGTGGTGTTGTTTTAATATTAGAGCAACAGAGTTTTACTAAACTCTAATTCCCATTACAAGTATATCATCTATCTGTTCCTGTTCTTTCCGATACCCTTTTATAAATCTTTCGAGTTCTTTTCCTTGCTCTTCCATCGGCAAATGTTGAAATGAAAGTAGTAAGTTTTTGAATCGTTTCCTTGTTAATTTTTTCTGAATCTTTTCCCCACTAAATTGATCGGCATAACCGTCCGTAAATAGGTAGATGGTATCATCTTGTTTTAATTCGAATGTGTGGTTTGTAAACGGGTGGTTGTATTGGTCTTCCCCAATGGGTTGCTTGTCGGCTATTGTTTCCATAAGTTCATAATCACCGCCTTCTGTTTTCTTTCGAACTATCCACAGCGGATTGTTTGCACCTGCCCATTGAAGAGTTTTTGTTTTTGTGTTGTAATAACAAAGCGAAATATCCATTCCGTCTCTTATTTCTTCTACACTTTTCGAGAAATTTTCTATTACCAGTTGAGCTGTTTTATCAAGTATTGCCGCAGGTTGCGTAAGTCCATATTCTCTCACTGCTCTGTTAAGTGCATTGTGGCATACTACAGATACCATTGCGCCAGGTACACCGTGTCCGGTACAATCGCAGGCAGCAAACAATATTATTTCGGGCTTGGTTACTTGGTCATCTTTAGTTGATTCATTATGTTCTATTGAATCTATAATTTGCGATTTAGATAATATTTGTTCCATCCAATAAAAATCGCCTGCCACAATATCTTTTGGCTGATATAAAATAAAAGAGCTTGGTAAAAATTCTCTTATCATTTCAATAGGCGGAAGTATAGCTGTTTGTATTCTTTTTGCATAGTTAATAGAATGTGTAATCTCACGATTCTTTTCTTCTACAATTTCTTTTTGTTCTGTAATTTCAGCATTGGCTTTCTCTTTTATTCTATTCCGATTAAGCAACAGAAGAGAAATAATTACAAGTAAAATAATACCAGCACTAAACGAAAACATAAGTTTTGAATGGAGTTTATTTTTTTCTTCAAGCAATGATATTTCAACTTGTTTTTTGCCTATATCATAATTAGATTCTTCCTTGGCAAGTGATGCCGAATTTTCGCTTGAGAATAAAGAATCTTTTAACTGAAGAAACTTATTTTGAAACTGATAAGCATCCTTATAATTACGTTGGGCTGATGCAACCTTGTATGAAATTTTATAGGCGTCTGCCAATGCAGTAGGTTCGCTATTATTGAGATACGCCTCTCTAAGGCAAAGTTTTGCTGATTGATATGCAAGGGTAGTATTATTTTTGATTAAATTTACTTGTCCTTCTATGTTATATTTCCTGGTAAGTAAAGCGTGATTATTCGGCAAATCTGAAGTAAACGATAAACTTTTATCGAGGTATATTAAAGCAGAATCGGGGAGTTGCTGGGTAACAAACAAATTTGCTATTTCCATATAACTCATCATAATTGCATTACTATCTTTTTTACCACTTTTGTTTTTAACCTGCAATTGAATATTAATACCTTTCTTAAAATATAATTCGGCTGAATCGTACTTTTTTACATCGCGATAAACGATGCCAAGCAGGTAATTGCATTGAGATTGTTTATTAAATATAACGGTATGTTTATATAATTCAGAAGAGTTTTTGAAATATCTTAATGATGAGCCATAATTTCTCTGCTGGTAATACACTACACCTATCTGCAAGTTCACATTTGCCATTTGTGAGGTATCTTTTATTTGCTCATAAATTGTGAGCGATTGGAAATAATACTTTATTGCCCGTGAGAGTTTAAATTTCACTACATAAAACCTACCAATATTGAATTTGGAACTCGCCTGCCCCAAAAGATAATGTCTGTCAATGGTCAATTGTTCTATGCGATTTATTTGCTCCAGAAGATTATCAGTAAACTCCTGAGTAAGTAAAAAAGTATCTATAGCTTTATTTAAACTATCTATTTGATGGTTTGTTAACTTTCGTGAACTTAAAAAATGTTCAACGTTTTTTGAGAAGGAAGTTTGAGATTTTAATTCATTAAGGAACAAAAACGACAAAATGAAAACTAATGTTTTCAAGTAAAGACAATTCGTTTTTTTTTTCACATCCGCTAATTAAATCTTAAAAAAGAAACACATATTAACTCCGTTAAGAATTAATATGTGTTTAAAAATTGTAGTAGAGTTTAATGACTTCCTGCTTGCGCTGCACCTGCATCAACAACCTGCACCGTTGGGCTCGCATCCCCAATTACACTTCTTGGACAAATAGCAGGGCACCAGCTAGAAAAATAATGGTTGGAAGAAGGTGAAAATTCAAGTGTTGTGCCGTCCAAAGAATAATTCGCTCCTCTATAAACAACAGTTGCAGAAGCCGGATTAGATGGGTCAGGCAATACAGGGTAAATAACAATTGCATTGTTGCCTTTTGGTCCTACGTTTTCAAGCATCATTTTACAAACATCCTCAAAACAAAGTATTCCATAATGAGTAGAATCTGTCCTCCAAGTTTTCATTTGAGAATTCATATTGCCTCTTTGCATACTAACATCTTGTGGTTTTTGCATCGAAAGATTGCTACACGCTTTTTGCACCATCAAGTCCGATTGAACTTGTTGTAAATCTACAGTTAAATCCCCTTTTGGTGATACACCAGAAGAGCAAACGTGCAATTCATAACCTAAATATGCACTAAGCACCGCTAATATTGCTACAAGTAATAATAATAATCTGTTCATAGTTTTTTGTTTTAAGGTTTATATTAATTTAAATTTGTTGGGTGGCAAAGCTATAAAAAAATCGATAGGAATGATTTTATTTAAGATGAACAGCGATTTTAACGAGATATTAATAAGTTAAAAACCATCCTTCCACCTTTCTCTTCTTATGCTGCTAATCTTTAAAGGGTTTGCAGCATTTTCTTTATTATTAAGGCGAGTTTTGTAAATATCTATTGCCGTATAAATAGCTTCTCTGAAAGATGCTTCCGATGCTTTGTTTTTTCCTGCAATGTCATAAGCAGTGCCGTGGTCGGTCGAAGTACGCACTATTGGCAATCCTGCTGTAAAATTTACGCCCGAATTAAATGCAATGGTTTTAAAAGGAATTAACCCTTGGTCGTGATACATTGCTAATACAGCATCAAATTTTTCGTATGTCTTGTTTCCAAAAAAACCATCAGCAGGGTATGGTCCATATACTATTAGTCCTTCTTCACTTGCTTTATTTATAGCCGGAATAATAATGTTTTTCTCTTCATCACCTATTACACCATTATCTCCAGCGTGCGGATTCAGCCCAAGCACCGCTATCTTAGGTTTAATAATTCCAAAATCATTGATTAACGAATTATTTAAAACCTTTATCTTATTATAAATCTTTTCCGAAGTTAATGCCTGCCCAACTTGCGTAACAGGTATATGTCCTGTTGCTACAGCCACTCTAAGTTTTTCGCTTACCAATAACATCAAACTATTTCCATCTCCAAATTTACTTTCCAAATATTCTGTATGTCCAGGGAAGTCAAATTCTGGCGATTGAATATTCTCCTTATTAATAGGTGCAGTTACTAACACATCCACTTGTCCTTGCGCCAAGGCAAATGCTGCCGCTTCCAACGATTTTAAAGCATATTTACCACCATCAACTGTTTGTTTTCCTAATTCAATAGCTACTTCTTCTTCATACACATTAATGATATTTGCCCGTTTATGATTCACTTCCGAAATATCTTTTATCTGATTAAAACTAAAATCTTCAATCCCCAACGCTTTTCTATGAAAGGAAGCTGTTTTGTTTGAACCATACAAAACAGGAGTACACAATTCAAATATTGTAGGGTCAAGGAGCGATTTAATAATCACTTCCAATCCTATTCCGTTAATATCTCCTTGTGATATTCCAACTATTATTTTTTCGTCCCTCATAAATTATTTTCTTTTTCTAAAGATGGTAATACTATTATTATCTACTTTTGATGCGGTAAAAGTAGTAAATCATTTCCTATTTCTGATAAACTCATTTCCCAACAAAAACTAATCAATTAATAAAACAATGACTGACCAATTATTAAAAAGAGCTTTAAACTTCGAATTCCTATCCATAGAAGAAGGAGTATATTTATTTAAAAACGCCCCAACTGCCCAACTAATGTTTGTCGCAAACGAATTACGAAAAATTCAAAAACCCGACGGATTAGTTACTTGGCAAATAGATAGAAACGTAAACACCACCAACGTATGTATCGCCAATTGCAAGTTCTGCAACTTCTATCGCATACCCGGTCACGCCGAATCCTACATCACCGACATCGAAACATACAAAAAGAAAATTGAAGAAACATTTCATTACGGTGGCGACCAACTTCTATTGCAAGGCGGACACCATCCCGAATTAGGATTAAAATTTTATGTCGATTTGTTTAAAGAATTAAAACATCTTTATCCCGATTTAAAACTTCATACCCTCGGACCACCCGAAATAGCACACATCACCAAACTCGAAAAATCAACACACACCGAAGTACTAAAAGCCCTCAAAGAAGCCGGAATGGACAGTATGCCCGGTGCAGGAGCCGAAATATTAAATGACAGAGTACGCCGCCTAATCTCCAAAGGCAAATGCGGAGGCAGAGAATGGCTCGACGTAATGCGCGCTGCACACCAACTAAACATCACCACTTCCGCCACAATGATGTTCGGACACATCGAAACCATCGAAGAACGCTTCGAACATTTAGTATGGCTCCGCCAAGTACAATCCGAAAAACCAAAAGAAGCAAATGGCTTCCTCGCCTTCATCCCTTGGCCCTTTCAGGACGATGGCACATTATTAAAACGCCACAAAGGAATAAAAAACAACGTAACCGGCGACGAATACATCCGAATGATAGCAATGAGCCGCATAATGCTCCCCAACATCAAAAACATACAAGCAAGCTGGCTCACCGTAGGCAAAGAAGTAGCAAAAATCTGCCTACACGCCGGAGCCAACGATTTCGGAAGCATAATGATAGAAGAAAACGTAGTATCCGCCGCCGGAGCACCACACCGCTTCACCGCCAAAGGAATCCAAGAAGCCATCATAGATGCAGGTTTCACACCCCAGCTACGCACCCAAAAATACCAATTCCGTAAAATCCCAGAAACAATGGTCGAACAAGTCATCAACTATTAGGAAATAAAAATGGTCCTAATAAAAAGTACCAAAATAATCTACCTAAACAAGAAAACACCAAACCAAAAGTAAAAAATTGTATTCGCA
>CAILDT010000067.1 GCA_903833025.1 uncultured Bacteroidota bacterium
ATGTAATTTGCCAAAACAGCTGTTTCGTCAATTCTATCAGCAAAAGAAACTCTTAATCCTACTTTTTTAAATGCTTCAGCAAATTTTAATTCTGCCGGTGAAGTATAATGAGGATTTGTATTATAAGTAATAACCGCATCCACTTTGCCTGCTGCCATTTCTGCAACTAAATCAGCAAATGCTGCATCGTCTCCTTGATGAAGATTGGAAGGATTTTCAGTATCAATTGTTTTTCCGTAGTTCTCTAACAAAACGTTTGTAGCATTTACTACCAATTGAACATTTACATCATTTGAACCAGAGATTACGAATGATTTACCTTTATTTTCTACTAAATCTTTTGCTGCTTTATTAATTGTTGCATCGCAACCTAACGCTGAAGATGATAATGAGGAACCTTGCGTAAGTTTAGCAACTGCGTTATATAAGTTAACTGCTACTTTGCCGTGGTCAGAAACTTTTACTGGTTCACGCTCATCGGCATTTGCACCTGATAATGAAAGGTTAGATTCAAAATGGTAGTGCTTCGACATTTTTGCGTGTTCCTTGCTAACTCTTCTACCCATTGCATATTGTTTTGCATATTCAATAGGTGATAACCAATTTGCAAGAAAATCAGCGGCAATACTTACTATTACTTCTGCTTTATCAAAATTATAAGATGGGATAATTGCTTTTCCAAATGTTTGCTCGTTCGCTTTTATTATTCCTGAATAAGAAACGGCACCGTAAGTAACTAATTTTGTTGTTGGGTATTTTGTTGTAAAATCAGCTATTATTGATTTTGTTGACGGGCTAATAATAGTTGATGACAAAATACGGATTGCGCCACCTTTTGCAGAAATTGCAGCTAATTTATCTCCAATTTCTTTATCTACTGTTGCCCATTTTGAGTCAACACCATTTGCCATTGGTCCTTTTAAGCGTGATGAATCGTATAATGAAAGTACAGATGCTTGAATACGTGCATTTGTGCCGCCCATTGAAACTTTAGATAATTCATTTCCTTCAATTTTAATTGGGCGACCTTCGCGTGTTTTAACTAATAAAGCTGCATAATCATTACCATCAAAATAAGTAGAAGCATACCAATTGGCAACACCAGGCGTTATTTCATCGGGGCGCACTACATAAGGAATTGCTTTGTAAACCGGAGTTTCGCAGGCTGCTAAAGAAGCAGCAGTAACGCTAAATCCAAGAAATTTTAGAAAATCTCGGCGATTAGTTCCATTGTCTTGAGATAAATTATTATCCCCTAAAAAATCTTCTACAGGTATTTGTTCAGCAAATTCATTATTTGCTTTTTGAACAAATTCAGGACTATTGTTTAATTCTTCTAATCCTTTCCAATATTTTGTTTTTCCCATATCTTTATTTGAAATTCTAAATTCTATTTTTGTTTAATAATGACATTTGCCACATTCGATACCGCCCATTTTAGCAACTGTTATTACCTGCTCATCTTTCGGCAAGTTTTTAAATTTCTCTGCTAATTTTTTGTGTAAACTTTCGTAGTATGGGTTATCTTTCATTCCCGGTACTTCTGTTTTTCTGTGGCAATCAATACACCAGCCCATTGTTAATGGTTTTACTTGTTGTACTGTGGTCATTGTTTTTACATCACCGTGGCAATTTGCGCAATCTTGTTTACCAACTTTTACGTGTTGTTGGTGACTGAAGAATACAAAATCAGGAAGGTTGTGAACTTTTGTCCAAATGATTGGCGATTGTGGTTTTGTGTAAGCAGCTTTTGTTGGGTCCCAACCAGCTGCTGCATAAATCTTTGCAATTTCCGCTGTTCCTTTATCGCCCGATGGTCCTTTTGAAATTCCTTTGTGGCAATTCATACAAACATTAACGGTAGGAATACCTGCTGTTTTACTTTTTTCTACTCCCGAGTGGCAGTACTGGCAATTGATTGCATTATCGCCTGCGTGAATTTTATGTGAGAAAGCAATTGGCTGTGCAGGGTGGTATCCTTCATAAACACCTATTCCCATTAACGCATCCCAGCTTGCTGACAATAACCCTCCTAAAATAAATATGGAGATAACTGCCACAGTGCGTTTGTGAGTGCCTATCCATATTTTTAATTCGCGCCAAACTCCAACTTGTTCTATTTCTTCTAATCCTTGTTTTTCTCTTTGTAAATTACGCAACGAATGTGTTACTCCGCGTAAAACTCCTACTATTATAATAAGGAATACAATTATACCTATTAATATAGCCAATGGATTTACTCCTTTTTCTGCTGGTGCGCCATCTCCACCTGAATTTGG
>CAILDT010000068.1 GCA_903833025.1 uncultured Bacteroidota bacterium
ATGGGGATTATTGGCATGGTAATCCAAAAAAATATGCACCAGACGATATAATTGGTATCAATAGAGTTGCCAAAGACAAATGGGATTTTGGGCAAGTAAAAATTGAATCGTATGGAAACGCATCACATTTTTTAATACCCGACACAACTATTTTTGATATGTTAATGTCGATTGATTTTTTCTTTAACGACAATGCAATAGATAAAATGGCAGATGCAATAGTTGGGAATGCGGATTTGAAACCGACAGATTTTTCTCGCCCTGTATTTGAAAAATCAATGCGAGAAATATTGCCCAAAGAACAGGCGGATAAATTAATTTCGCAATTAAACTTATACGGTTCGTTGAAGAAGACGCCAGAGGAGTTACGAAAAACATTATTTATAAATGATTTGAAAATGAAGTGGAATAAGGAAACACGTTCTTATACATCAATGGGAAAAATAGGAATTGGTAATATAAATAAGACACAAATAAATAAATTGGTAACTGGGAAGATTGAAATAATAAAGAAGAGGGGAGGCGATATATTAAATATTTATTTAGAGTTAGACCAAAACAACTGGTATTATTTTAATTATACACGAGGTACTATGTTGGCAGTTTCATCAAATGAAGCGTTTAATACATTGATAAAAGATATGAAGCCCGACAAGAGGGAAAAGGCAGGGGATAAGGATAAAAAGGAACCAAATTATTATTTTAATATTTGTCCGCCAACAAAAAAGATACAGTTTTTAAGAAAACAAACTATTGACGAGTGATAACATTTTCGAATATCATTTTTTTACTCATTGCCTATTTACTTGGTTCTATTCCGTCAGCGGTTTGGATTGGTAAATATTTTTATAAGATAGATGTTCGGGAATATGGCAGTGGAAATGCTGGTGCTACTAATGTGTTTAGAGTGTTAGGTAAAAAAGCGGGCATTCCTGTTTTGATGATTGATATGCTCAAGGGCTTTGCCGGAGTGAGCGTTGCTTATTTCAGTAGTTATGCTAAAGGAAGTAATCAATTGACAGATTTGCAATTGGTATTGGGAATCGCTGCTTTGGTTGGGCATATATTTCCTTTGTTTGCACAATTTAGAGGGGGAAAAGGCATTGCGACTTTGCTGGGAATAATTTTAGCGATTCACCTTTATGCTGGATTAATTTCGATGGGTGTTTTTATAATTGTATTATTAAGTTTCAGTTATGTTTCGCTGGCTTCAATTATTGCATCTGTTTTATTTCCATTAATTGTTTTTATAATTAATAAAGTATTTAAACAATCTTCTGTTGAGGCAACTTTAATTCCAGTGCTTACTAAACCTTTAATCATCTTTTCCATTCTAATTCCGATAATGGTTTTAATAACGCATCAAAAAAATATAGAACGATTATTGAGAAGAGAAGAATCAAAGGCAAAACTAATAAGAAAAAAAAAGACGAATGAAGAGCCAATTGAAGTGGAACTTGACTAATCTTTTTTAGTATTTAAAATTTAATTTACCACACTTGTTTAAATTCATTTCCATATTATTTCTTTGCATAAGTTTTGTTTCTGTTGCACAAACTACTATTACCATAAGTGGAAAGGCGTTTGATGTAGATGATAAAAACTTACCTCTTCCTAAATTGATGATAGTAAACAAAAGAACCAATAATGGTTCGTTTGCTGATGCGGAAGGGAAGTTTTCGATTGTTGCACAACAGAATGATTCCATACTTTTTTCTGCTGTAGGTTTTTTGATGAAGAAAATTTGTTTAAAAGATTCACTTCAGAAGAAAATTTATGTGATAGAAGTCCCGATGCGAAAATTGCAGTATACGCTTAAAGAAATTTCAGTATTTGCCACACGCGATTTAAATGAAATTCAAAAAGACATAAATAACTTAGGTATAAAACACGATTATTCTGTAGAAGGATTAAACGGTTTTGAAAGTCCGATTAGTTATTTATATGAACGATATAGTTGGCGAGGAAAATCAAAGCAGAAGGTTTTGGAAATGGAAAACGAAGATATGAAACGCGATATTTTAAAAGATTTATTGCATTTATATGTTCAGCACGATATTATTGATTTGAGCGATGAAGAATTTGATGCCTTTATAAAATACCTTAATTTCAGTGATGAATTTATGCAAAATGCCACACAGTTTGAATTATCTATGGCGATAAAAGGCAAATACGAAAGTTTTAAATATCGCTGGAAATAAAAAAACATTTACCTTTGTACTCTGATGAAAGACGTGTTTTATACCATATTATTTGTTTGGCTAATTTGGAGACTGATGAGTGCATTCAGTTCTGACA
>CAILDT010000069.1 GCA_903833025.1 uncultured Bacteroidota bacterium
AAGTCAAAGTTTGCATCAGAAATTAGATTTTGATATTTTTCTTCTGCTTGTAATTTTTGCACATCAATTATTCTTTCTTTTATTTTTTGGTCGTCTTTAATTTTCAAAGATTCTTGATACTCGTCTATTGCTTGAGAATAATTTTTTGTATTCACATCTCCTTCGGCTTTTGCAATTAATTCTTTATACTCTTTTTCTATCTGTCCTGCTTCTTTATAATATTCAATTATTCTTTCTGTAATTTCATCTGCTTTAGAATTATCTTTCATACCCCTATATGAAGATTCGGAATAGCGGACTTGCGAAATCCAATTTCCTTTAGCATCTAAAGTATATTTATATGTTTTTTTTGCGCTAACACCATTATAACCATTGGCAGATTCTTCAATAACATTTCCGTTGGCATCGTATTTAGAATATGCTGTACCAAGTTCCATTTTCCCAATATACACACCTGCTTCAATGGGTCTGCCATTTGCATCGTATTTATATTTAGTTATTAAATCCTTCCCTTGATTTAAAGTACCATTAAACGTGTTACTACTATTCTTGCATTCAAGCAGATTACCATTTAAGTCATAAGTATTTGCTTTTTTTGAAGTTTGCGCTCCTTGCGAATTGTAATTAATCTCTTCTATAATATTACCTTTTGAATCGTATTTATAAACATTTTTGCTTACGATGGAACTGTCGGGTGTGTAAATATTTTCTTCAACTTTATTGCCTCTCGTATCGTATTTATAACTTACAATATTTCCTTCATTAACAAATGGTGTAATATTTCCTTTGGTGTCAAATTCTAAAGTAACCACATCAGTTTTTTCTTTTCTTCCATTTTTAATTGGCTCTCCAAATTTTTCAGTAGCATCATATACGGTTGTTGTAACAGATTTCACTCTTCCTTTAAGGTTATTAGTTTTCCAACCTGTTCTCTGTTGTCCAAAGCAAGTAATAACCGAAATTACTGTGAAAATTCCAATGCTAATTTTCTTCATCATTTGTTTTGTTTAAATTGTTTCTTCAAGTTTTGTTCGTTGCGATAAAGTTTGCACCGCGCTTCTCGGCATTCTGACTAACGTTTTTTTTCTTGGTTAAAAATCAAGCGGTTACAAAACCAAGTTCTTGATTAGTGATTGCAAAAGTATTGATTTGTTTTTTAATGCGATTAACTAATTTTAGCTTTCTTTTTTGGTCAACAAATAAGTATTCAGTTGGTGGTTGGTATTCTATTTTTTTTGTAATCATATTCCAGATGATGACTGCTAATTTTCTGGCTGTTGCACTAACTGCTGTTGTTCTTCCTTTTCGGTATGCTACTCTTCTGAAAAAATCAGAAAGGTGTGTGTCTTTTAAATTGCCGATTGCATTGGCTGCGTTTCGTAAAGCGATTTTAAGGCGGTTACTTCCTTTTGGTGTTTTACTGCTTAATACTTTCCCGCCTGAAATTTTGTTGTTTGGCGCAAGCCGTAACCAGGAACTGAATTCTTTTGCTGTTTTAAATTTATGAAAACCATCGGGTCCTACTTCGCTCATAATTGTGAGGATGGTTGAATGACTTAATCCTTCTATCTTCATTAAATCAACTCCCCCGAAATACTGAAACGATGCTTGATTGAGGTCAATACCTTTGACTGTGTTTTTATTTATACGCTTGTGTTTTTTATCATCAGTTTGAAGTTTTTTTTTATCAGGATTGGTGTTGATTTGGTTTTTTAGAAACGAATTGATTTGTTTGTCGCATCCTTCAATTTGTTTTTGATAAAAGAGATAACTTTCGTATTCTTGTTTTAATCCGAAAAGGAAATCTACTCTGTTGTTGCCTTTTAGGGCTTTTGCAATTTCTTCTTCTGATTTACGGCAATTGCCGTGACGAAGTTCTGCTAATTTTTGAGGGTCAAGATTTCCTTTGCAAATGTCTGCAATGATTGCTAATCCTGTGAGTCCGCAAATGTCATTTACTACTACATCTAACCGAAAGTTTAACAATTTCAAATACTTTTGCATCTTGTGTGAAGCTTCGGCTGCAAGTGCAAGCATATTGGTTCTTTGTCGGCAATAGGTTCTCAACTGTTCCGTAATTTGGTCAGGCAGAAAACTGCTTGTGAGTAAACCAATGCTGTGTAGCTTTTGAATCCACTGGCAGTCCTGCACATCGGTTTTTTTGCCTTTGATGTTTTTGGTAAACTTTCCATTGCAGAGCGTAACTTCGATGCCGTGTCGCTCTAGTTCTACATAGAGGTTTTGCCAATAGTTTCCTGTGCTTTCCATTGCTACGGAATTGATTCCGAAACCCAGCAGATGCAAACAGATTGCAACAAGGTCATCGGCATAAACGCCAAATTCTTTTACATCTTCTGATGCTTGTCCTACGGCTACATAGTGCGATTTACTGCCAACATCTATCCCCGCACAGTTGGGATTGATGATGTCTAATTCCATTTTTTTCTTTTCCATTTTTTAATGAGTTAAGTGAATAAATAAATAACTCTATGGAAGTGTATTTGTAATTAGAAAATTATTCTGAACGGGCTCCCCGATAATAAATCGGGGGCACCACTGAAATTATCAACTCCTGAAAATCAGGACTACACTTCAACCAGAATTACGCTCGGGATTTTTAATCACCAATTGCTGAGTCGGCTTTACATAGAGTGGCGCGAAATTATGGTTTTTGTTTTACGTGTTCTTCGTTAGCTGGAGAAATTATTTCCGCCCTTCCGGAAAATGGGGAATTACGGCTAACGTTTGAAAGATTTATGAAGTAAAAAAAAGGGGGGATTAAAAGCTCGTCTCTTTCGCCCCGCGACAAACGTTATTAAATGCTTGAAACTT
>CAILDT010000070.1 GCA_903833025.1 uncultured Bacteroidota bacterium
ATGGATTACCTAGAGCATAGCGATGTTTATGACCTTAATGTAAGTGGTCGTGGTATTCCACTCTATACCCATCCAGTAAAAGAACAAGAAATAAAAGAAGCAAAGTATGGCATCACTACAAAATGGGATGGAATAACTACATATCACGAAATTACTGAGCCAATCGGAAAGGCACAAGAAAAATGAGTAGTTGGTTGATTATTGTTACAGGAACAATATATGCATATATATCCGGAGAGCAATATTACAAAGGAAACTTGGGCATGGCTATTTGCTACTTTGGCTATGCTGTTGGTAATGTGGGTCTTTATTTAATGGCAACAAAATAGGAGGAAATATGAAAGATTGGGAAAAAGGTTATTTAGAGGGTTCTGCTGTAGCAATTTTTGGGTGCATTGTTGGAATGTTTTTAATGGCATATACCAAACAGTCTTGTGCTCAAAACTGGGATAACAGTCCAGCAAATTATGCAAACTCGCAATACAACTACAACAACAGCGCCGCTAATTACAATAACAGTCCTTATAACTATAACAATAGTCCATACAATCCAAACTCTCATGGGGTTTATGATAACAATGGAAATCGTAAAGGTTATGAAACAACAAGTTCAGAAGGTACTAGAAACATTTTTGACAACAACGGTAACCGTATTGGTTACGAATCTTTAAGGAAATAAAATGATTGACTATAGCGAAACACTACTAGCGATTGATAGAGGTATGAAAGAAGTACATAAATTACTTTTAGCTAATCAGAAAGAAGCTGCTGAAAGCCATCTTAAAGCTATCTCTCAAAGTGCTGAAATGCTAGCGGCTTGGTTGCATCAAAATAAATGATTATTACCAATAAACACAATTTGCCGCAAACTTTTGTTAACGTGGCAAATCGGCCATCCTATACAAAAGGAAAAGCGCACGTATCAGCTACTGAACTACTAAATAGTCCACGCATCGTACAGCTAAAGAAAAAGTATGATGAGCAGATTACAGTAGATGTATCTGACATGATCTGGTCAATTATAGGAACTGCAATCCATGGAGTACTTGAACAAGGTAAAGATGAGAACCATATTGTTGAGCAAAGACTTCACGCTGAATTGGATGGTTGGCATATTTCTGGCGCTATTGACTTACAAATTGTACATGCTTCTGGTGTAGAAATTAACGACTATAAGAATGTAGGTGTATGGTCGGTAATGAATGAAAAGATAGAATGGGAGCAGCAACTTAATATCTATGCTTGGCTGGTGGAGCACGTTAAAAAAACTCCAGTAACCAATTTAGCCATTATTGCTATTGTTCGTGATTGGAATAGTAGGGACGCAGAAACTCGTCAGGGTTATCCCCAATCCCAAGTTGTAACTATTCCTGTTAATCTATGGTCAATGGAAGAGCGAGAGACGTTTATTCGCAACAGAATTCATGTGCAATCAGAAGGTTTATTTGCCATGGATACTGGAGAAGTGTTACCATTATGTAGCGCAACAGAAATGTGGGAAAAACCCACGCAGTATGCAGTAAAGAAAGAGGGCGGCGTTAGAGCGAAATCTCTTCATGCCGATAAAGAAGAAGCAGAGGAAGCATTGTTAAAAGCAGGAAAAGGATACATTCTTGAAACTAGAGAAGGGGATCGTACCCGTTGTTCAAGGTTCTGTCCGGTATCTAAATTTTGCGATCAATACAGTGCATATTTAGAGGAGAAACAAAATGGTTCATAGCAAACCTAAAGAGTGCGTCATGATTGATGGAAGTAGATTTTGTAAATCAGAAATAACTACTCCAAAAGATTTAGCTGAAGTTTTAATTGGAGTTCCTGCCG
>CAILDT010000071.1 GCA_903833025.1 uncultured Bacteroidota bacterium
AAAAAAGTGTTCCACACAAACCAGAAGAAGAACAAGAAGAACAACAAGAAGAACAAGAAGAACAAGAAGAACAAGAAGAACAAGAAGAACAAGAAGAACAAGAAGAACAAGAAGAACAAGAAAAACAAGAAGACAATCTAGTAGTTGTAAATCCTTGTTCTCAATTATTTCATCCTTGTACAAGAGAACCTATTGGGAATATGCAAGAGTTGGATAAAATTATAAATGATATTAAAAAACAACAATCACATGACATACAAAGTTCAGTTCCATTTCCAACAGATGTTAAAACAAGATTAGATTTATTATTATTCATTATAAATCGTGGCGAGAAACCAAATGAAGGATTACTTCAATATAAAGAAAATGGCCAACTTTATGAATCGTATTGGGATATCGTATTTGCATTGGGATTGATTGATACATTCCCTATAACAGATGATTTTAGAATGTATAATGGAAAAATAGAAACATTGACAAATATTGACAATGAACACGAGTTTATGAATAAACCACTTATCTATTTACAGTCAAAAAAAATAAATGAAGGAAATAAAAGTGGAGCTTCTGATATTACATTCATGTACAAGAACCATAAATTAGGCGCAGATATAGATAAATGCTCCGCAGATCCTACTTTACAACCAACTGCTTCATGTAAACGCGAAGAAAAAAAATCAGATGTAGATAAACAAGGACGACCACAGTTTTATTTTTGTTCGAGTAAATACTATAAGAGTGATCAAAAAAAAGGTGTAGATAAGTTTGATATACAAAATATATACACAGCTGCAAAGAATTTGCATCAAGAATATGATAGAAAAATTATTTTACTCGTAAAAGATAAAAGCATGGTTGAAGATAAGTTAAGAAAAGCACTTCGTAAATATATTGCAGAAGAAGCCAGTTATGTATATGGTATGACTGATTTATTTTCTGCTCTTACAGGATTATATGATTATGTTTGGTCAAAACGTTCTACAGGAGATAAAATCACAATCGATGTTCTTACAACCATTTTACAATTAGAAGAACTTCCTAAACCTATTTTGCGTCTTCGTCTTCATCAATATATTGCTACAAATACAATATGTGATGCTATCAACAATTTTAAGAAAAATAGAGGGAGTAATAAATTTTTAGTAGGTATTGTTCCACGAGGAGGGAAAACATTTATTGCGGGTGGTATTATTGATAAATTGCATCCTCAACGAGTGGTTGTATTACTCGGTGCAAAATCAGAAACACTTTCTCAATTCAAAAAAGATTTGTTTGAAGCATTTCAGAATTTTAATGATTATGAAATCATTGATGTAAAAGATGAAGATAAAGATGTAAAAATAAATCCATCTAAAAAACATATTTTTATCATGAGTGTAGAACTTTATAAAAAAGAAAATAATACCAGGGCAATATTAAAAGAATTAAAAGAAGGAAAACATCGCGCTGATCTATTTATTTGTGATGAAGCCCATTTGAAACAGACAACTGAAAAGGCTACAAAAGAAATGAAAAGAGGTTCAGTGGCTGTTCAGGAAGAGGAAGAAGAGGAAGAAGTATCAGATGAACAAGAAGAATCAGAATTAAAGGAAGTAGATAAACAAATTCAAGCAGATGTGCCTATTGTTTATATGACT
>CAILDT010000072.1 GCA_903833025.1 uncultured Bacteroidota bacterium
CTTGTGGCACACGGCGAACCTATTACCGTTTACTCGCATATTATTGTTGCTGATTTGAATTATAGATTAAAGGGTGAAAAAAATATCAGATTAGAATTACAAAATCTTTCTACCAAACAAGACCAGCAGTCTTGGGCACAAGCATTGGTAGAATATACTTTCAACTCGCATTGGTTTGCAGCAGGATTCGACCAATATAATTACGGAAACGAAATTGTTTCACAACGATTTCAATATTATGGTGTAACAGCAGGGTATAATAAAAATGCAAACAGAATAACATTAAGTTATGGAAGGCAACGTGCCGGAATATTTTGTGTAGGTGGTATTTGTCGCCAAGTACCAGCTTCCAACGGTATAACATTAAGCATTACAAGTTCTTTTTAGAAACATATAAATTAAAAAAATGAAAAAGATAATTTACACAGCAACTATTTCTCTGGTAGTTTTATTTGCTTCCTGCGATTATGTATCCAATCCTTTTCCAGTAAAAAATGGAAATGTGAGTTACGATACAGCATCTTGTCCTACCACATTTCCTGCGGATACATCGCATATTAAAAAAATACTGATGGAAGATTTTACAGGACACAATTGCCCTAATTGCCCGAGAGCAGCAAGGTCAATTCATATTTGTGATTCAACTTATCCGGGACATATAAATGAAATTGCTCTGCACGTGAGCGGACTTGCTGCACCTTCTATAGGTTTCCCTGATGATTACAGAACTACAATAGGTACAACGTATGATAACTTTTTTGGAGTTTCTGCTTTTGGTTTGCCGGGAACTATGATTAATGCTCGCGATTATAACGGCACCACATTCTCCCATATAAAATTATATCCTTTTCAATCGTATGTTGCAGGTATTGTAAACGACCCTGCTGCTGTGCAAATGCAAATAGCAGTTACTTACAATTCATCCACACAAAAAGTTTATTTGTCAGTGCGCGATTCTTTTTTAACTGCTACATCTGGTACATATCGCCTTGTTGTGTTAGTTACACAGGATAGCATAATAGGTCCTCAAGATGATGCTCCTCCGTATCCAACCACAGAACCGAATTATATTTTTGACCATATGCTTCGCGATGCTGTTACTGGTCTTTGGGGCGACCCGCTTATTGGCACCAGTGCAAGTGCAGGGCTAACACAAGTTCGCCATTATGCTTATACGCTTCCTGCTACTTACGGCGGAATTACTGTTGTTCCCAATCATTGCCACATTGTTGCTTACATCTATAATTATACTACCTACGAAATTATTCAGTCGGAAGATGTGAAGGTTACTAATTAATGAACAAACATAAAATAGTAGTTGCAATAACCGGCGCGAGTGGTGCTATTTATGCAAAAGTATTGTTGCAGAAATTAGAATTACTGAAAGAGCAAATTCAGGAAGTTGGAATAGTGATGAGTGATAATGCCAAAGATGTTTGGAAATTTGAACTCGGAAATACCGACTACGAAAAACTCCCTTTTACCATTTATTCCAAATCCGATTTCTTCGCTCCTTTTGCTTCTGGCTCCGCCAAATTTGATACAATGATTATTTGCCCGTGCAGTATGGGTACTTTGGGGCGCATTGCATCGGGCATTTCCAACGATTTAACTTCTCGCGCAGCGGATGTAATTTTGAAAGAAAGGAGAAAACTTATTCTCGTTACCCGCGATACTCCGTTGAGTTTAATTCATATCAATAATATGAAAACCGTTACCGAAGCGGGCGGTATTATTTGCCCTGCGAGTCCTTCTTTTTACAGTAAACCTAAAGATTTTGATGCGCTTGCTTCCACAGTTATCGACCGTGTTTTGGATTTATGCGGATTAGAAATTTCGGCTTTTCGTTGGGGGAATTAGTTAAATCATCGCAATAATCTTCTGAAATACCTTTACCCGATTTTTTTCACCTTCACCCCCAGATGCTGCGGGTGATGTCGGACGGAAAAAACCTTCACCCCCAGCTCCTGCGGGTAAGGTTTTCTCATTTTTAGGGGGGGGGTAAAAAACATGCTTTTCAGCCTCTTAATAAATCAACTCATTGGGAACTCGAAATTCAGAGTATAAGAAATGGGCAGTTCGATTCCTTTTTCATTTTTATAAGAATGAAAACTATCGGAGAAACGAATTAAAACACTTAGCACCTTAATTATTACCTTTGCACGCTATAATTTATATTTGCAACAGTGATTAAAAAAGACATACGTGCGCTTTCGTTAGAAGAACTTAAAACTATTTTTATTGAAAATGGCGATAAAGCTTTTCGTGCCAAACAGGTGTACGAATGGCTTTGGAAAAAAAGTGCGCGCACGTTTGATGAAATGACTAATCTCTCGAAAGCCACCAGAGAACTGCTGAATACGCACTTTGTAATTAACGCTGTAATGGTGGATGATATGCAGATAAGCAGAGACCGCACTATAAAAAATGCCTTTAAACTTTACGACAGCAACATAGTGGAAGGTGTGCTGATACCAAGCACTACCCGTATGACTGCCTGTATATCTTCGCAAGTGGGATGCAGCTTAACCTGCAAGTTTTGTGCAACAGGAAGATTGGAACGTTTGCGCAATTTGAATGCTGATGAGATATACGACCAAGTGGTTTTGATAAAAAATCAGGCGGAAACAAAATACAATACGCCACTCACCAACATTGTATATATGGGCATGGGCGAGCCGTTGCTGAATTATAAAAACGTGATGGATTCGATAGAAAAAATTACTTCGCCCGAAGGGTTAAATATGTCGCCACAGCGGATAACCGTTAGTACTGCCGGAGTTGCGAAGATGATTAAGAAGTTGGGCCATGATGGTGTGAAGTTTAATCTTGCTTTGTCGCTACACGCTGCCACGGATGAAAAAAGAAATTACATAATGCCTATCAATGAATCGAACACTATAGAAGCATTAGCAGAGGCGTTAAAATATTTTTATGAGAAAACGGAAACACGCGTAACGTATGAATACATTGCTTTTAAAGATTTTAATGATAGTTTAGATGATGCGAAAGATTTGGCTAAGTTTTGCAAACATATTCCCTGCAAGGTAAATATTATTGAATATAATCCTATTGACGACGGAGAGTTTAAACAAACTACTACCGAGCGTTTAGATGCATTTGCAAAGTATTTGGAAAGTAAAAATATTATTGTAAATATTCGCCGAAGCAGAGGTAAAGATATTGATGCCGCCTGCGGACAACTGGCAAATAAGAATAAAGAAGGGTTTGTGAAACGGAAAATGAAAGAAAAAGTATGACCGTTAAAGAAATAAAAGCACCTATAGAAAAAGAAATGGATGAGTTTGAACTCAAGTTCAAATCGTCAATGAAAAGCTCTATTCCTCTGCTAGATAAAATCACGCAGTATATTGTAAAAAGAAAAGGAAAACAAATGCGCCCAATGTTTGTTTTTCTTTCTGCAAAAGTTTGTGGCGAAATGAATGATTCTTCGTATCGCGCAGCTGCACTTATTGAATTGTTGCACACGGCTACACTTGTTCACGATGATGTGGTGGATGATGCTAACGAGCGGAGAGGTTTCTTTAGCGTAAACGCATTATGGAAAAATAAAATCGCGGTGCTTGTAGGCGATTTTCTTTTGTCGAGAGGATTGCTAATGTCGGTTGATAATAAAGATTATAATTTGCTTGGTTTAGTTTCTAATGCAGTGCGCGAAATGAGTGAGGGCGAACTTCTTCAAATAGAGAAAGCGCGTAAATTAGATATTGATGAAGCTGTTTATTTCGACATCATCACCAAAAAAACTGCCTCGCTAATTGCATCTTGTTGTGCCTGCGGAGCATCATCAGTTACTAAAGACGAAACTATTATTGAACGTATGCGTGCTTTTGGCGAAGCTGTGGGTATTGCCTTTCAGATAAAAGATGATTTGTTTGATTACGGCGATGGAACCAATATTGGTAAACCAACAGGCATTGATATTAAAGAAAAGAAAATGACATTGCCCTTAATATATGCGTTGAACAATGCTTCTTTTTCCGATAAAAGAAAAATAATTAATATTGTAAAAAACAATAATAATAATCCAAAGAAGGTAGCCGAAGTTATTGAATTTGTTATAAAAAGCGGTGGCATACAATATGCCGAACAAAAAATGAATGACTATAAAAACAAAGCATTGGAAATAATCTCTTCCTTTCCGGATAGTGATTCTAAAACATCATTAATTGGATTAGTAAAATATACAACCGAACGAAAAAATTAAATCTTTATTATATGAAACATTTTATTTTAGTTGCTCTTATTTCCATAGCTTTATTCGCTTGTAAGCATAATGAGGAAAAGAAAAACACCAACACTTCTGCAAACGCAGATACTTCCAAAACCAAAGTGGTTGACTTTATATTTAAAAAAGATTCCGTTTTAGAAAACGGAGAAAGTATAAAACGATATAAAAATGGAGTTATTGAAATGCAAGGCACAATGAAGAACGGCAAGCGCGAGGGGTTGTGGAAAAGCTTTTATGAAAACGGTAGCAAGTGGAGCGAAACAACTTTTGCTGGTGGAAAGAAAAACGGAAAAACAATTACTTGGTTTCCTAACGAACAAAAACGTTACGAAGGGTATTATACTAATGATATAGAATCGGGCAGCTGGACTTTTTGGAATGATAAAGGAAAAGAAGTAAGCAAAAAGAACTACGAGAATAAGTAATTCGTCTATTATTATTATTCAATTAGTGTTAAAGAATTAAAAGATACTACTTTTGCAAACTATTAATTAATCATTAATCAAATGAAAAAAGCATTATTATTTATACCAATAGCACTATTATTTATAACATCTTGTACATTCGAAAAAGGGGAGCTTCCTGTTGCACAGTTTAAGTGCGATTCTACTGTACATTATCATCCAACTATTGATTCCATTATGGTACATAGTTGTACAACAGCCGGCTGTCATATTCACGGCGGAACGGGTAATGGAGATTTTACAACTTATATTGGATTAAAAGCTAAAGTAGATAATGGGTCGTTAATGAATAGGGTAGTAGTTTTAAAAAATATGCCGTCATCTGCTCCTTTGTCTGATGCTGATATAAACAAATTACATTGCTGGATAATACAAGGCGGATTAAATAACTAACAAAAGGCATACTTGTTGCAACCTATTAACCAAAACACTAAACAAATGAAAAAATTATCTTTATTATTTATCGGAACTTTAATAGTGACCGCAAGTCATTCTCAAATTTATGTTGGCAAAACCTGCGAGATAAGTTTTTATTCTCATTCGCCGATTGAAGATATAAAGGCAGCCAACAAAGTTACAAAGCCAATGCTTAATACTTCTACTGGCGATGTGCAAATGAAAATAGATGTGAAAGAATTTATATTTTCTAAACCTTTGATGCAAGAACATTTTAATGAAGAATATCTGGAAACAGAAAAATATCCTTATGCTGTTTTCAAAGGAAAAATAAATGAGAAAGTAGATTTCACTAAATCGGGCGATACCAAAGTTACCGTTACCGGTAAGTTCTCCATTCACGGTGTGGAATTAGATAAAACCATTGATGGGCTTGTTTCTATTGATGGTAACACTATCATCATCTCCAGTAAATTTATGATACACGTTGCTGATTATAAAATTAAAGTGCCTAGTCTTTATGTTGCAAACATTGCTGAAGATGTGGAGGTAAAGCTTAACGCATCTCTCGAACCATTTAAAAAGAATTAATATATGAAAAAAATTATTACCCTATTTGCATTATCCATCATCGCGATAAACACATTTGCACAAGATGATATGCTTAGTATGCTCGATTCTACATCAGCAAAAAAGAAACACGACAAAGTGATTGCCTCCTTTAAAGATGCAAGAATAATAAATGCACAAACTACTGAAACAGTTAAAGGTGGCACAATGGCATTTAACATTACACACCGCTTTGGCAATATTGGCGTGGCATCTAATGGGGGCGGACATACTCTTTACGGTTTAGATAACGTTGCCGATATTCGTTTCGGTTTCGATTTTGGACTTACAGATAATATTACCATTGGCATTGGCAGAAGCAAACAAGCAGAGTTAATTGATGGTTTTTTGAAATACAGAATACTTACGCAAACGTCTGACAACCACATTCCGTTTTCACTTGCCTTGTATTGCGATATGAGTTATAACCCACAGGCAGCTTCAGTATTTTATAGTGGTATGGCTGACCCTGCTATTGATAGCACCTTCAAACAATCGGACTTGCACCGCTTTTCATACACTACTCAATTAATACTTGCACGTAAATGTGGCTGGAGATTCTCATTGGAATTATTACCTACTTATCAGCATCGCAACTTTGTATTGGCTAATATTAATACTGATAATATGGCAGGTGAAACCAATGATTTACTTTCTATTGGTGGTGGTTTCCGATTTAAGTTTACTAAGCGTATTGCTTTTATCTGCGATTACTTTTATACGTTTTCTAAATATAGAACTAACAACACTGCCAATCCTTATTATATGCCGCTTGCTGTAGGGATTGAAATAGAAACAGGCGGACACGTATTCCATCTTAATTTTACTAATTGTGCTGGTATTATTGAAAATAACTTTTTGCCAAACACAACTGATACTTGGCTAAAAGGAGGATTCAAATTTGGGTTTAATATTTCAAGAGTGTTTAATGTAACTCGACCTAAATAGCCAACTCTATCATTGGCTCCCAGAAATGTTTCTGGAAGTCTACTATTTTATCATTCTTCACTTCTATTCCTTCTTTCTCTAATAATTCCTGCATTTCATAAGGTGTGGAAAAATGATGTTTGCCGGTAAGCATTCCGTTTCGGTTTACAACGCGGTGTGCTGGCACTTTCTTTTTTTGTGAATGTGCTGCGTTCATCGCCCAGCCCACCATACGTGACGAACGGGCAGCACCCAAATACTTTGCAATAGCACCATAATTAGTAACTCGCCCTTTGGGTATCAATCGTACTACAGCAAATACATCCTGAAAAAAGTCTTCGTGTTTTTCCATTATTCTAATTTAGTTACCTCCACAATAGGATGAAATAAATAAACCCGCTTGGTATGCGCTTCCAAACACTTCACTCGCTTCCTGATTACTTCCCCTTTAATAAAATGTTGTTTATCATTATAAGAAAACCGAGTACCGACAGGCAAATCCTCCAGCAATACTGTTCCACCGGGTGCATCATACTTTTTAAGAATGCGAAGCAAATTAATGTCCGAACAACTGGAAGCCGCAGGGTTATTCATATACTTACGCAATGAATAAATAATATCCTCCGGAAATATTTCAGGCACAAGGAAGCGATTCATCAATAATTTATAATGAAGTTTCCATTCCTCACCGTGCGGTTTTACATTGTCTTTATGCTTATTATAGTTAGTTAAATGGGCAATCTCGTGAACAAGAGTAATAAGAAAAGCGTATTTATTCAAATCATAATTAATAGTAATCTCGTGGTTTTTTCCGCTATGCGGAGAACGATAATCACCAAGTTTAGTCGCGCGACTCTTCTTTACTTTTAATTTAAAATCATAAATATAAATCCATTCAGCAATAGTTTCCACTGCCTTTTCAGGAATATATTTTTTAAGGATGGATTGGTTTCTTTCTAATTGGTTCACTTTTACGAATTACGAATGGGTACAAATTTACAAATCAATGTTTACGAATTACGAATCAATATTAATTTGCAAATCTTTATATGAGTAACGAATAAGTTATGATTTGTAGATTAGTACAAATTAGTAATTCGTAAACAACTATTTAAAAATATGATAAACAATAAAGCTGGAGATATATGCAAGCACTCCCATAAATAAAAACTGGAACGCGGGCCACTTCCAGCTTTTTGTTTCGCGATACACAACTGCTAACGTACTCATACATTGCATTGCAAACGCATAAAATATCAGCAGGGAAAAACTTACTGCAAGAGTAAATACAGGCAAGCCCGTTTCAGGGTTTCTTTCATTCCGCATTTTCTCCCGTATTGTTTGGCTATTATCTTTATTACCTGCACTGTAAAGTGTTGCCATTGTGCCCACAAATACTTCGCGTGCCGCAAATGATGTAACTAAAGCAATACCTATTTTCCAATCGAAACCTAAAGGTTTAATAGCTGGTTCAATTGCTTTGCCTAAGATACCTGCGTAAGATGCTTCTAATTTTTCGGATGATATTTTCGCATCGCGTTCTTTCTCATTATACTTTCCTATCATTTCTGTTGAAGCATATTTTTTATCAATCATTTGATACCTATCGCCAGGTGCGTGAGATGATAAAAACCAAAGTATAACTGATATTGCAACGATTATTTTACCTGCTTCAAACAAAAACAATTTTACTTTATCTACAATAGTAATGCCTACTGTTTTCCATTGCGGAGTGCGATACACAGGCAACTCCATAATAAAATAACTCTTCTCCTTTGCTTTCAATATTATTTTAAAAATATAGGCAGAAACCATTGCTGCAATAAATCCTATCAAATACAAACACATTAATATTACTCCCTGGTAATTAAAAAAACTAATTGTTTTATCCTGCGGTACTACCAATGAAATCAACAATGTATAAACAGGTAACCGCGCAGAACAACTCATCAGCGGTGTTACCATAATTGTAATAATTCTTTCTTTCCAACTGCTGATGGTACGTGTACTCATAATGGCAGGCACTGCACACGCAACGCCGCTTACTAATGGAATAACAGAGCGTCCGTTAAGTCCAAACCTTCGCATCATTTTATCCATTATAAAACTTACGCGTGCCATATAGCCAGTATCTTCAAGTATAGCGATGAATGCGAACAGCAACGCTATTTGCGGAACAAACACTACCACGCCGCTTAGCCCCGCCAATATGCCATTTACAAATAAGTTAGTGAGTTCGCCTGCGGGTAAAGTATGCGTAGCCCATTGACTAATTATTACAAACAAGCCCTGAATCCAGTCCATCGGAAACCGTGCAAGAAAGAATATAGTTTGAAAAATAAAAAATAGAATAACTAAAAATATAGCATATCCATAAATCTTATGTGTAAGTATGGCATCTAACTTATGCGTAAATGTTTCTGTTTTTATTGCCGATTTTTCGGTGATACAGTCTGATGCAATCCGGTTTATAACCCTGTATCGCTCCACACTTTCGTTAGATTGCAGTTTGTTATGGTCAATAGCAGAAGCATTTATTATAGCTTCTATCTTTTGTTTTTGTTCTGGTTTTTTATCGAAATAACTTATTACCGGAAAGTTATTTATCAATTGAAAAGCAGCAAAGTCGCTGTTCACTTTTACTACTGCTTTTATCTTATCTATTAAATCGCCCGCAAAATTTTTTACATCAATAAAATCATATTGAGGAACAGGTAATGGTTGCAGCAACGCTTGTTTTATATCTTCGATACCTACTTTTTTTCTCGCACTTATCGCTATTACTTTTACTCCAAGCTTTTCCGAAAGTCGCACCGCATCAATAGTATCGCCTTCCTTCTCCACCAAATCAATCATATTAAGCGCAAGTATAACAGGTATTTTCAAATCAATAATTTGAGAAACTAAAAACAAATTACGTTTTAAATTACTCGCATCGGCAACCACAATAGTAATATCAGGATGGTCGGCATTAACAGGATTACAAAGCACTTCAAAGGTAACACGCTCGTCCAACGATTTAGGATATAAACTATACGTGCCAGGCAAATCAACAAAATCAGCAGTTACAGTAGCACTTAACTTTGCTGTACCTGTTTTTTTATCAACCGTAACTCCCGGAAAGTTGCCCGTTTTTTGATGTAACCCCGTAAGGGCATTAAACAAAGTAGATTTGCCACTGTTAGGATTCCCAACAAGCGCAACTTTAATTGAAGATTTTTCAGAGAAATTTACAAAAGATTGATTCGCTTCCACCTTTCGTTTCGTGTATTAATTTTCACTCATCACCGCCACAAGCACCGTAGATGCCTCTTCTTTGCGCAAGCTCAACAAATATCCCGAAACCTTTATTGCAATCGGGTCGCCCATCGGGGCAATCTTATCTAACGTAACCATTTCGCCAGGCGTACACCCCATTTCCAATAATTTAAGCGACATTACCTCGTCCGTAAAAGAATCAATCACTCCACTTTCCCCTATTTTCAACTGCGACAACTTTTTCAAGACTTTTTTCCCTTTCATATTCTACCGCAAAGGTACTTGTTATTTCGGTTGCTTTAAAATAAAAACACTACCTAATAGTAGGTATTTTCACCTTCCGTCATTCAGGTGCACTTAAGTTCTTAGAAAGTCAATCACATCCAATTTTTTACCGCTTCGCGAAATGAAACACTAAATGTAACTTACTAAGTGCGCCTCCGGCAGTCGATGTGTTGTAAGCACGTATTTTTAGCTCATCGCCAATTTTGAAGATTATCACTTTTTAGGAAACTGTACCAAATAAAGTTCAATTACATCTAAATAAAAGCTGTTTAACACTAAATCAAATCAGTTTAAGCTTAAATCAAAACTGTTTAAGCTTAAATCAAATCAGTTTAAGCTTAAATCGAATCTGTTTAAGCTTAAATCAAATCTGTTTAAGCTTAAATGACATTCTCAGATATAAAAGAAAGTTTTTGTTGTTATATAACTCAACCAGTAACTTGAGTTTAATAAGCTATGCTACCAAATATCGTTTACTTTTGCTATATGAATATATCGTACCTATATATTATAGTGTTAAAAATGCAAAACTTATAATTGAGAATTAAAAGCAGTATCTTTGTAAAAAATAACAAATGAAAAAACTATTTCTTCTTATTACCATTCTCGCTTTAGTGCATCGCATCACAATAGCGCAACCTAATTTCATAAGAGATAATAGTATTCAGGTAAAAGTAAATGGTAACTTTATTAGCTTTCCTTGGGTAGGCGGGCTCAATTTTATACAAGCATCTACTATCGATTTAAATGGCGATGGCATTAAAGACCTCTTTATTTTCGACCGCTCCGGCAATCGTATCAATACCTTTGTAAGTAACGGCATACCCGGCAGTGCTTCGTTTACTTACGCTCCGCAATACGAAGCTATGTTTCCAAAGCTCATTAACTGGGCATTGTTAAGAGATTTTGATGGAGATGGCAAAGAAGATATTTTTTCTTTCTCTCAATTTGGCGCAGGTATTATGGTGTATAAAAACACTACTCCTACTGGCGGTCCGTTACAATTTACGTTGTACGATACAATGATGCACTCCAACTATAATCCCGATTCGCCACCCAATGCGCCTTGCGGACTCAATGTGCCTTGTAACTTATATGTAAGCCAGGCAGATGTGCCCGCAATAGCTGATATAGATGGCGATGGCGATTTGGATGTGCTAACGTTTGCAATCACCGGCAGTTGCATAGAATATCATCAAAACCAAAGTATGGAATTATATGGTACTGCGGATAGTATGAAATTCAAAATGAAAAACCGTGGATGGGGCTTCGCGAGTGAAAACCCATTTAATAATTCGTTTAATTTGTGGGACACTCTTGATTGCCCTCCTGGTGTCCACAATCCAGGAATGTCGTTAGATAATAATCAAAACAGATCTACCGAAAGACATTCGGGTAATACGTTACTTGCAATGGATATAGATGGCGATGGCGATAAGGAACTGATAATTGGCAACGTGCTGCACAATGATTTAAACCTGCTGATGAATGGCGGAACTGCAACGTATGGTTTTTTTGCTTCCAACGATATAATGTTTCCCTATCATAATGGCGGCAGCGATTCGGTACATCTTTCCATATTCCCAGGTGCTTATAATGTGGATGTAAATGATGATGGAGTAAGGGATTTATTGGTGAGCCCTAACTGGTCAGGTGATGGGTCGGAAGATATGAATAGTGTTGTTTATTTTCAGAATATGGGAACTAACAATGCACCAGTTTATAACCTGCGTCAATCCAACTTTTTGCAAGATAATATGATTGACATTGGCGAAGGAGCTTACCCTACTTTCTTTGATTATGATAACGATGGGTTGTTAGATTTGTTTATCGGCAATAAAG
>CAILDT010000073.1 GCA_903833025.1 uncultured Bacteroidota bacterium
AAGTGGGGCCCAAGTATTGGGCTATTTCAAATTCGTTCTCTTAAGCATTGGAACAACTTTGATGGTAAAGGGTCTAAAGATCCATGGCGTGACGGCCATCGTTTACCTCAAACAGGGTTTAACGCAGAAGCAGCAATCCATAAAAGTACTAATGGAACTAATTGGAATGGTTGGGCTACCTTTACTAGTGGCAAGTTTACTAAGTTTTTAGCAGATGCTGCAGCTACCAAAGCATCTTTAAAGATTCCTGGTCGCTATGCTGGAGGAGACGTAAGAGGATCCTCACCTTATGTAGTTGGTGAAAGCGGACCTGAAGTATTTGTTCCAAATGTTGGCGGAACTATTATTCCTAACTATAAAGCTAAGAGTATGGGTATAGGCATGGGCGGAAAGAGCGTAAATATCCACGTTAAAATGGATGTTAATATTGCTCAAGCAAGCCCAGAAGAAGCAGAGCGTATGGTTAATATCTTTGCTACTAGTCTAGAACGTAAACTTAAGCTACAACAGATAGGCGTCTACTAATGTCAGATACTTACTTTTATACGTGTGTTTCCCAGGTTAACATTAATGGTGTCTGGATTAACATTAACGGCACCTCTACAAAAGCTACTCAAGATATGCATGGGCGATATGTTATTAAAGCATATAAAAATACAGAGACTCCTGCAAACCAAATGCAAGCTAATGGCAATACTGGCGACGCTAGAGTACACGCTACTAGAGGTACAACTAGTGCTGATTGGGTAAACTTAACTGCTGTACAAACTGTTAATTATACAAGTGGAAGTTACGCACTTGTTGAATTTATTGCCGAGTTTAAAGCCTCATCTTCCTCAGGAAGTTTTAGTGCTTCTATTCTTGTTGAGCGTTATGATGGAACTAACTGGATTTCAGTACCTCTTAAGTCAGGCACTCCTGCACCAGCCACACTTAACTATACATCTGCTGGAGTCATCCCACCATTCCCAACCACTAAACCGGATGGTAGCGGACAAGTAACTGATCTTTATACTGCAGTAGGTGGAAACTTTAAAACAGGAAACCTAAAATGGGATGTCTCTGGTATTCCTGGTGGAGAATGGGTACTAGCTATTGAAACCCCTGTTAGTGGAAACCCTAAAGCTTTTAACGTAAGTTATACTAATTTTTCTTCTGATGGAAAAAAACTAGGTTCTACCCCATTAGGCTCACAAAACGGTAAGACGGGCTCTGCATGGACAGCAGCACAAAAACGATTGTTACAGGCTGTACAAAATACAGGAACTACAATTGCTCCTCCTGATGTATCTCCTTCTATACCCACAGCTAAAAACAGTATGGAATCTGCTAACCCTGTAAATCATATTTGGACTCGTCGTCCAAGTCTTGATGAGATTTTAACTACTAATGATTCTCAGTTTTATATACCTAATAAGACAACTGCTCAAGAGGTACTGGCAATAACTAAAAGATCTGCGGGTGGCAAAACACATCCTCTTGGAACAATGTTTCAAGATTTTCAAAGTGCTAAGAATCTTAATACTAAAATGGCTAGTAAAACTCAAACTCAAATATATAGATTTAATTTTACGTATAACCCTACAAGTATTAGCTATACCACTTCTGCTAATACCCCTATTGACTGGACAACAAATACTGCTGATCCATCAAATGTACTAGGTGGCCCTACAATTGTTACTTTTGATCTTTATCTAAATAGAATTGTAGATTTAGATATTCTTAAAAACGGTATGGATACCACCGGATGGTTGGGTGGGTTATCTGAACCAGACCAAAAAGGTCTTTTGTATAGAGGCACAGAGTATGATTTAGAATGGCTATATAGAATAGTTAATGGGACCCCTACCTCTACAGGACTTTTACAATATGGTGGAGGAGAGACTTCTGATTTTGGGTACATTACGGGCACGCCATTCTGGCTTCAAATTCATGAAAATATGCGATACTTTGGTGGGCTTGCAGGTCTTAGTGTTAACCATGTTATGTTTACAAAAGATATGATTCCTATCCTTACAATAGTTTCTGTTACCTTTAATCGTTACCCTGTATTTGATAAAACAGGTTGGATCCAAGGAGCACGTAGTTCTCAAGATCTTGCTGATAAGAATACAACTAACCAAACCACTACGACACCTGGGGGATGACCATGATTGAAAACGTATCTAGATACTATGACGGACCTCTTACACAAGTTCCTCAAAAGAGTACGGGCGTCTACACTATCGGCGTGTTTAGAAAGTGGCCTGCATCTAAAACAGTAAAGTATATTGAACATACTTGGGAAGATGGAGACAGCTTAGGCGCCCTATCTGCTCTATATGGTGATGGTTCTAAA
>CAILDT010000074.1 GCA_903833025.1 uncultured Bacteroidota bacterium
ATACATAATATTTTATATATATAAAATGACTACATCTATAACTATACCTAGCAAAGTATTCATTGTACCATATAGGGACCGAGTAAAAGACAAAGAAGAATTTTTAAAAAATATTACAAGGCTTTTAGCAGATGATCCAGAACCTTATGAGATTTATTTTGCCCATCAATATGATGCGAGACCTTTTAACCGAGGTGCGATGAAAAATATCGGTTTTCTTGCCATAAAAGACAAATATCCAGACAATTACAGAGAGATTACATTTATTTTCCATGATGTGGATACATGGCCTTCGGCGAAAGGTCTTATCGATTATAAAACCACACCTGGCGTCGTTAAACATTATTATGGATTTAAATTTGCTCTAGGTGGTATGTTTTCAATTAAAGGGGCGGATTTTGAAAAGAGCCGAGGGTTCCCGAATTTTTGGGGCTGGGGTATTGAAGATAATGTCATGAATGACCGATGTTTGGCAATTGGTTTGAAGATTGACCGCAGCTGTTTTTACGATATAACTGATAGACGTATTGCTCGTTATTTTGATGGATTCAAACGTATTATTTCTAAGAAAGATAGTTTGGTATATAAAACGGCGACACCAGATGATTTAAATGCATTAAAAGAAGTAAAATGGCGCTTGTATTCAGATGCTAATGCTAGTAGTAAAAGCACGATGGTTAATATCTATAGTTTTGAATGCAGTACTAGTTTTAAAGATCAAATCTATGAACCGATTGATATTCGCACTACTAAGAAATTAATTGTACCGAAAGCTTACCAGTTTAGACGGAAGTGGGGTATGTTTTAGGGGGATTCTCCCCCTCACCCCCGTATTAGGTGGGTTCTGCCTAAGTCCCCTGTATTAGGGTTTTCTTTTTGTTTTTCTTGTCTTTTTATTCTTATTAGATAATTCAATAATCTTCTCTCTCAGTGAAGTAGGCAATTCGTTTTTATTCGCCCAATAAAGTGCCGAGAAGCCAGCTTTATTTACATGTTCAGGTTTACTCTTTCCTGTTTCTAATAATTTAAAGGCAACGTTGGTCATTTTATTTTTACAAGCATGAATTAAAGATGTATTTCCATTGATAGAAACTATTCCTGGATTTGAATTACCCATTTCCAGCAATTTTAAAGCAGCTTTATTCATATTATATGCACAAGCATAGGCTAAAGCATTCCGTTTTTCAGGTGTTATTATGTGTTCTGGATGACCTTTCCCAGTTTCTATTATTTTTAAAGCCACTTTTTCCATTTTTTTATTATTACTAGCAGCTGCCCAGTCTAAAGCATTCATTTTATCTTTATCTAGTATTTCTGGTCTAGCTTTTCTTGTTTCCAATAATTTCAAGGCAACTTTATCTAATTGTTGTTTACAAGCATGAATCAAGGCAGTGTGTTTGTTTTTATTTACTTGGTCGGGTCTAGATTTGCCTGTTGCTAATAATTTAAGTGCTACTTCATCCATCTTATTTTGACATGCCCATAACAATGCCGTATGTCCCAAAAATCCTATATGTTCAGGCTTAGCATTGCCTGTTGAAATTAATTTAAGTGCTACGTCATCCATCTTATTTTGACATGCCAATATCAATGCCGTCTGTCCAATCAATCCTATATGTTGAGGCTTAGACTTGCCTGTTTCAATTAATTTAAGAGCTACCTTATTCATTTTATAAAGACATGCAGTTATTAAAGCAGTATTTCCATTAGGACTAATATATGCAGGGTCATAATCGCCTGAAATAATATCTAAAGCACCTTTCGTGTCGCCGTTTTTTATATAAGTTTCTAATTTTTGCACTTTATCTGTTTTTATCTCAACTTTTCTTTTTACTGTTTTACTTTTTTTTGTCATTTTTTTACGCATGGTTTTATGTTTTGTATGCATAATTATATAATATAAATATATATTAAA
>CAILDT010000075.1 GCA_903833025.1 uncultured Bacteroidota bacterium
CAAAAAGATTGCTGTATTATTTTATTTTCTTTCCTTTACCACTATTATTTGTGCGCAACAAAGAGTAAGTAACCTTGAAATGGGTAAATACGAATTGAGTCTTGGTCAATATACAAGGGCTATTGAATATTTGAATGTAGCACTGCTCCAACAACCCGATTTATATTATGGCTTCTTTTTCAGGGGCATTGCCAAAGAAGCACTGGAAGATTATGTAGGAGCTCAACAGGATTTTTCGAGCGCGATTTTGATATATCCTAATCGGTCAGATGTATTCACAGAGAGAGGGGTGGTGCGCGACAGATTGTTTAATTTCACCGGTGCTTTCGATGATTTTGAAAAAGCTATTACTTTGGATTCGGCTGACGCAAACATTTATTTTAACAGAGCTATTTCATTACTTAATCTTAATCAATTTCAGCCAGCTATCGAAGATTGTAATCGTGCAGAGAGATTGAAAAACAAAAATGAAAACCTCTACATCATAAGAGGTGCAGCTAAAGCGGGTTTAACATTATATCGAAATGCAATTGAAGATTTCAATAAAGTATTAAGCAAACATTCTAAAAACACTTATGCACTTAACCAGCGAGGAAAAGCATATACGGAACTTACTAAAAAGGATTCTGCTATTATGGATTTCAATACTATTTTGAAAATAGATTCCACCAATATTGATGCTTTGTTCAACCGTTCCATTGTGTATATGAAAGACGAAAAAACAGATGCTGCTCTAAACGATTTGAATCACGCCATTCGCTTATCTCCCGATTATGCTTCGGCTTATTTCAACAGAGCAATCATCTATGGTAATTCAAAAAAATACAGGGAATCACTTATGGATTATGATAAAGTTGTGGAACTGAATCCGCAGAATATACTTGCATATTTTAATCGTGCAATCGTCAAGTCGGACCATAAAGATTTGAAAGGAGCGTTAATGGATTATGACAAAGTGGTGGAGCTGTACCCTGATTTTGCTGATGCTTATTACAATCGTTCGCTTTTGAAAAAGGATTTGAATAATGCAAAAGGTGCTACAGAAGATTATAAAAAGGCAATGGAAATTAAACAACGGAATTCTACTCTTAACGATAGTATCAAGTTTACAAAAGGAGTTCAGCTGATGAAATTATTAACAGAGAGTACACCTGACGAAAAGAAAAATGATGCTAACCAGAGAGTGCAAAACAGTATGGCGGACATTCAGCTGCATACGATTTTCTCTATCACACTACTGCCTGTTCCCAAAAACTTCAGGGTATATAAAACAAGTGACAAACAGCATTATCAAAGCAATGTAATAAGTTTGATAAATAATAAAGACAGTGTAAATACAAAAACGGTGAATGAACAAATCAGTCAGTTAACAATAGCAATTAATAAAAACCCTAATAACGCTTCTGATTATTTAAACAGGGCAATATTATACAGTTCAATAAAAAGCTATAACGAATCTTTTGCCGATTATGACAAATCCATTCAGTTGAACCCCAATAATCCAATGGTTTGGTTTAGCAGGGCAAACACAAGGTTCAAGCTACTCGAATTAATACATACCTTTGACGAAGAAAAGCCGATGGAAATTACAAAAGATAAAACTAAAAAGCCGGAAACACGCAGCGACAATACCTATCAAATGGTATTAGATGATTATGCAAAAACATTGAAATTAGACCCTGGTTTTACTTATGTCTGGTATAACAATGCGAACACAAAAATATTGATGGGTGATTACAAAGGAGCTGCTGATGATTTAACAAAAGCCATTGCGCTCGAATCTTCTCTTTCCGATGCCTATTTCAATCGTGGGTTAATATTAATTTTTCTGGGTTATAATTCTGATGCCTGTAAAGATGTAAGCAAAGCAGGTGAATTGGGAATAGAAGAAGCTTATAAAGTTATAAGACGATATTGTTATAAATAAAACTTGTGAAATGTATAATTTGTTTCTGAAATTGTATAATAATTTAATTATAAAATCACAGCACCTTCGCAGCATATTTGAATCTCAATTTGAAAATATATGAAAAACTATATCACATTATTATTTACATTAATTATTGCAACTTCATCAGTCGCTCAAACCACCAATAAATACACTATCAGCGGCTATGCAAAAGATTCGAAAACGGGAGAAGAAATAATAGGTGCTACTATTATTATCAAAGAAATTCCTGCAACAGGTGTAAATACGAATGCTTATGGATTTTATTCCATTACCATTCCCGAAGGTACTTATACTGTTATAGCTCAGTTTATAGGATATGATATTAAAACGGATACTTTGGTTTTAAAACAAAATACTAAACTTGATTTTCTTTTAACAGAAAAAATAAGTATGCTGAATGAAGTGGTGGTAACAGGCGAAAAGAAAGACGAGAACATAACCAACACAGAGATGGGAGTTAACAAGATAGATATTCAGCAGATAAAAAACATCCCGGTTTTGTTTGGAGAAAAAGATATTTTGAAAACCATTTCGCTGTTACCCGGCGTTAAATCAGCAGGAGAAGGCAACAGTGGTTTTTATGTGCGTGGTGGTAGTGCTGACCAGAATTTAATATTGCTGGACGAAGCCACTGTTTACAATGCTTCTCACCTGCTTGGGTTTTTCTCGGTATTTAATTCGGATGCAATAAAAGATGTTACACTCTTCAAAGGCAGTCAGCCGGCGGAATATGGAGGTCGGTTATCATCGGTGTTAGATATTAAAATGAAAGATGGTAATGATAAAAATTATTCGGTGAGTGGAGGAATTGGAATCATCTCTTCCCGTTTAAATATTGAAGGACCTATTGTGAAAGACAAAGGTTCATTTATTATTTCTGCAAGAAGAACGTATGCTGATTTGTTTTTAAAACTATCCAGAGATAGTGCTACACGTCAGGCTAAGCTTTATTTCTACGATGTCAATGTAAAAG
>CAILDT010000076.1 GCA_903833025.1 uncultured Bacteroidota bacterium
TCCAAAAATGTATTAGATTTGCTATTTGATGAAGAAGATGAAGATGAAGATGAAGAAGAAAAAAGTGACGAGACATTGAATTCCCGCGGTGGGCAAGGTTCCACATCTTCAAATAAATCTAGTTCTAATTCTGGAAATTCAGAATCTGATTCCGAAATTCCGGCATTGGATAACATAAAAGGACTAGAACAATTAGAATCAGAACTATCCAGTTCCAATGAAATCATCATTCCCAATGGAGAACCTGTCGCAAAACCTGTCGCAAAACCTGTAGCAAACATTGTGGCAAACATTGTGGCAAATAAACCACCTGTTACCACATCTGTAAAAAACATTGACGGAATGAAATTAGCAAATCCAACTCCATTTTTTAAAAGTATGGAAGAAAGGGACCCTGTTTTATTTTTAAGAGAGAATAAAGGTAAATTCAATGCATATTCACGTACATGTCCTGCCGCAAATCGTCGGCAACCGATTATTTTAACTGATACAGAGTTAAATAAAATAGATACTGAAATGCCTGGCTTTTTAAAAGAAGGTGATGTATTAAAATACGGCTCAAATCCAGACAAAAAATTTAATTATATATGTCCGCGGTATTGGTGTTTAAAGACAAATTTACCGATTGACCCAAGTGAAATTGTAAATGGAAAACATCCGACATGTGGTAACGTAATTCCACGCGACGCACAAGAAGTACCAAAAGGTGCTTACATTTATGAATTTTTCAGCCCTCCTGCGCATGGAACTAGAGAGAAATATAAAGACCATAAACCCGGTTTTGTTGCAGAAGGAAAACATCCTGATGGATATTGCATCCCGTGTTGTTTTTCTAATTGGAACAAAACATCTCAAATAAAAAGACGACAAGAATGCACACAAACTTTGTCAAAAGAAGTACCGCAAAAATCAGTATTAAAAGAAAATAAAAAAGATAAAAAAGGTAAAAAGGGTAAAACAGGTAAAAAAGAGGAAAAAGGTGAAAAAGAGGACGAGGAAGAACAAGATGAAAAAGAAGAACAAGAAGAAAAAGAGGAACAAGAGGAACAAGAGGAACAAGAAGAAGCGGTTCCGCGATTGGTTAGTGAAAAAGAGGAATATATAAAAGGGCCCGAAAAATTTCCACTAGATTCCGGTCGTTGGGGGTATCTTCCAGCGGCAATTCAAATTATCCTTCGCGAAAGCAACGCAGATTGCCAAGTTAGCAAAACCAATACGAATATTAAACCGTTTCATAATTGTTTATTAAGACATGGGGTTCAAGAAAGTCAAGTGCAATCTTTTATTGCATGTATAGCCGATGCCAAATTTTACGGCGAATCAACTGTTCCGACGATTGACAAAATGAAAGAAAATATTATCGGGTCCATTACTCTGGACACATTTATTACTTATCAAAATGGAAATCTATTAACCAGTTTTATGACAGACTCCGATTTGGAAAATGTAAATTTAGATTTATCACCTTTTAGCAAGACAAAAATATATAGCAAAATAGACCCAAAAAATAAGGAACAACTATTGTATTTTAAAAAAATAGTAGCATCTTTCAAAAACTTTATCACTTTTTTGCGCGACCCAACGTCTATTATTGACTACACTTATCTGTGGGATATTATTTGCAGACCAAATCCCGCTATTTTCGCACAAGGAATCAATCTTGTCATTTTAGAGATACCCGAGGATGACACCACAAATAATGTAGAGTTAATTTGTCCAACAAATCACTATTCTAATGAATATTATGAAGCTAGAAAACAGACATTAATTCTTATGCATAAGGGTGAATTTTTTGAACCATTATATTCGTATCGCAATGAGGAAACAAAACTTAAAATTAGTAAAACATTCAGCGAATATGACCCCCAACTGTCAAAAACAATGAGAGCAGTATTTAAACAAATCATTAAACCGCTAATATATAATACATGCGTTCCGTTAGCAAGTATGCCGAGTATTTATAAATTTAAAAGTCCTATATTATTAGCGGTTTTGATAGATAATATTCATAAAATTGATTATGAGGTTGTTACTCAAGTTGTAAATTATAATACAAAAGTCATTGGTCTGGTTATTGTAAATATGGAGACACAAGTAAGGGGTTTTGTTCCGTGTTATCCTTCTGAAATAAATCCAACATATGATTATTTATTGATGATAGATGAATCCATTTTTACTGGTTATATCAGTACTCTACAATTTTTATCAACCTTGAACAAAGAAAGTCGTGGAAAAATACCGTGCAAGCCTGAGTTCAAAGTAGTAGAAGATGAA
>CAILDT010000077.1 GCA_903833025.1 uncultured Bacteroidota bacterium
GTATGGACTTGCTGATAAAATCGTTACAAAGAGAGAGTAATGTCCTTAGAAAAGAATTTTTGTTCTAGCCCGTGGTTCCATATGCGTATCACCAACTCGGGTACCTACGAATCATGTAGGTGGCAGTCAAAAGATGGCAGCACACGAGTTAATTTTAATAATAATATACAAACAATATCGCCACTAACATATTTTCAAAATAATATGTCTGAATTGAGAACTACTTTATTAACTGGCGGCGCTTCTGGTGTATGTAGTGATTGTTATACTATGGAGAAACACGATAAAATTAGTGGCCGCCAGCGGCAATTATTAAAAGTAGGAATTCAAGAACAGTATTTTGAAAAAAGTTTAGCCAGTTCTACTTTACGATCGGCATTCGATTACAGTAATAACAATCAAGGACACACAGATAGATCGGTTACTGACTGGCAAATTGATTTGGGTAATTACTGTAACGGTGCTTGCGTTTATTGTAACCCCGAAAATAGTAGTAGACTAGCAACAGAATTTCAAAAACTTGGCCTTATTGATCAGATACCTCCTCTAGCATGGTGCGATGATCCAGATTTAGTAGATCAATTTGTAAAGGTATTGACATCAAGTCCGACTTTACAATATCTTCATTTTTTAGGCGGCGAAACAGTAATTACTCCAGGATTTAAAACAATATTAACAGCATTAGTTGATGCTAAACTTGCCCAAGACATAACCATTGGATTCACTACTAATCTTACAGTTTGGTCAGATGACATTATTGAATTATTAAAACAATTTCAACAGGTAAATTTAGGTATGAGCATTGAAACCTTAACACGGGTCAATGATTATGTTCGCTATCCAAGCGAAATTAATTCCGTTCAACGAACATTAAATCGATGGGTCGAGTTAAGGAATCAACAAGATTGGTTAATACAACTTAGAATAACTCCTACCTGTTTAACTGTACATGAATTAACCACAGTTTACGATTATGCCTGGCAGAATAATATTGCCGTGGAAAGTTGTAATTTTATTGATAATCCTAAATTTTTTCGTATAAGTGTGTTACCCAAAAAACAAAGAAAAATAGCACAAGACACTCTAACAGAGTGGATACAATCTCGCAATAGTAATAATAAAGATAAAATTATCAATACAAGAGATCCGAATATTGCCCAAGATCAGATTATACAAGATGCTACAAGCTATTTAAATTACCTTACATTAGCCGATGACGAAAGCAATCGTTTGCCAGATTTAATTGCATATCTTAAAAAACTCGAAAGTAATCGTAAAAATACAATATTAGATTATCTACCCCAATATGAACAATTATTCCGATCTGCAGGATATTGATACTAGACTAAATCTAGTAATTGAATTGGCGCCAGTGGGATCACCTACGGCAACAATAATTATTAATAATCAACAATATGATTATCCTCAATTAACAAGCCCTATAATCATTAATGAATATCTACCGTTAATGGATTTGATTAGTATTGATATTATATTATCAAATAAGCATTATACCTTAGAATATGAAACTGCGGTAATTATCAAGCGATTA
>CAILDT010000078.1 GCA_903833025.1 uncultured Bacteroidota bacterium
ATAAATAAATAACAATTAAAAAAATGGCAGATTCAACATTTATCGAAAAAACTGATATTAAATTCAGTGCACAATTAACAAAATTCGCAAACAAATTACCTACTTATGCTTCAACAGTAGGAGTAACTACAGCAGAAAAAAACAGTGCCATTGCAGATGCCTTATTTTTTGCTTATGTTATTGTATGGATGGCTACAAATCGAGATTTTTCGACTGCTTCCACCTCTTATAAGGACCTTGCCAGAGTGGCAGTAGGGTCGGAAATACTGCCAGCTGTGCCACCCACAATAGTGCCCGACACTCCGCCTGCATTGGTGGAATCGGGTATCGAAAAGCGGTATTCGGATTTGGCTGCGCGAATTAAAAAATCGCCAAATTATACGCCCGCTATTGGCGATGCGTTAGGCATCACAAAATCGGCTTCTCCATTTGTACCGGGAGACGGGAAACCAATATTAACGTTGAAATTGGTAGAAGGTGGTTTTCCGCAAATTGGATATAAAAAAAGTAAATATCAAAGTGCATTAATTCAAAAATGGAATGGTATTGAAATGGCTTTATTAACTGTTTCGGTGCCCGCAAAGTATGTGGACAAAGCAGATATGCCCCCTGCGGGACAAACAAAAGTTATACGCTACAGAGCTATATATATGTATAAAGGAGTACAAACTGGTTTCTGGAGCGATGAGTTTACTATTACTGTAACTGGGTAATAATAAATTTACCTCATTTTTAAAAGGTAGTACCTTTAATTTAAAAAAGCTCCATAGAAATACGGAGCTTTTTTTATGACCTCACCCCCTGCCCCTCTCCTAAATAAGGAGAGGGGTGACGCACCCAATGTGCTATGTATTTTACGCACCTCCCCCTCTCCTATTTTAGGAGAGGGGATAAAGGGGTGAGGTAAAACAATAAACGAGTGAGGTGCTTACAAGAATTCCGTATCATTACCAACTATATGAATATCCACAATAAACAATCGCTGAAAGAATTCAGAAGAGAGCTCCGACAAAAAACTACTGAAGCGGAAGATGTGTTGTGGGAACATTTAAGAAATGGGAAACTGAATAATCTTAAATTTAAAAGACAACATAGCATCGGCAATTATATTGTTGACTTTTATTGCGCTTCCAAAAAGTTAATTATTGAACTCGATGGAGAAGTCCATAACCAACCAGAGCAAAAAGAAAAAGATGTTTTAAGAGATATTCATTTAAAAGAATTAAATTTTTATGCTCTTAGAATTACAAATGACAAAGTTTTATTTGATATAAAATTTGTAAAAGGTGAAATAATGAAACACACCAAATAAACACAATTGCTTGTTTTACCTCACCCCCTGCCCCTCTCCTAAAATAGGAGAGGGGAGCCAGAGCGTAACGTACTATGTATTTCAGGTATCTCCCCCTCTCCTATTTTAGGAGAGGGGATAAAGGGGTGAGGTGTTTGTAGGAAGGAGCTTAAATTACTTCCCTTCTTTCAAAACACTTACTGTTAAATTCAGCAATTTCATTTTACACTTTCCATCAATATAAACATAAGATGATAATTCGTAATGCCCATCACTCACTTGTGGCGGCACTAATACGGATAGTTGTATGTTGCCATTATTTGTTTTTACATCGTTATAATTAAAATCGTGTTGGCGGTATTGAAACAGTTTTCCGTTTTTATTAATAACTGTTACAAGGTGTGCTGATAAATCAGTAGAAATGTTAGCAGCATTGGTATCAATGATTGCGGAGGCAACCAAGTAATTATCCGCTACATCGTATCCTAAATTAGTAGGTGTAAGTATTGGTTTCGAAAAAACATTATCCGCATTTAACATTGTCGAACCTCCATCTATATCTAACGAGCAGCTATATACTTTATCATATTTTATTCCCTGCACCAATGCGTCTTTAACATCACCATATTCCGAATGAAGCAACCATCTTTCATCCTCTGGAGTAGTTTTTGTTTTTAAAAACATTCGTTTATAATATTCTTCTGTTATGCCATCGCCAGGTATTATCCAGTTGGTTAGTTGCCACGTTTGAAATATATTAAGCAACACAAATAAACCAAAAATGGTGCTGATAAATAATTTAAACATTAACTTTTTTTCGTAAACATATTGTATAAATGCTCCGAAAGGAAATGCAAGTATAACATACGATTGTACCATAAACCGCTGCCCTAAACTACCGGCATTCCACCAAACAGGATTGTGCGATATTATAAATATATTGAGGATAATAAAACTTACAACTACAGGAGTAGATTTGAATAATTTGTATTTGTATAAAAAATAAAAGCCAATGAATGCAAATGCTATCATAGGTGTATAAAGAAACCATCCTTTGCGGAAACTAAAAAAGATATTCATCACGTGCGATTCTATTGTAAACGATGGATGGTTCCAATAACTATTAAAAAACCAACTACCTGCCACTGTTTTCCAATACATCATTTGCGGAATGCCAACTATAAAACAAGCAAAAAATAAAACCAATAAATGTTTCCAATACTGTTTCACCATCGTAATTTTATCCATCAATGCTTGTTTATTATTCACATTCCAAAACAACGGAATAAGAATACAGATTACTTCGGACGGACGGATAAGCGAAATGAAACCAAGCGAAACACCTATAACAACTGCATATTTAACTTTCGGTATTTGGTGCCACTTTATGGTATAATAAATAAGCAAACAGTAAAACATAAACAAGGTAGCGTGTGGTCCCATATTATAATCGGTTGCTTCGCGAAAGTAATTGGTGCCCAAACAAAATAAAAACAAAACAACAGCAGTAACTTTATCTGAAAAATAACGAAGTAATAATTTGCGAAAAATAATTATTCCTAAAACAATATAAATCATCATACCTGTGGAAACACAGAATTGATAAGGGAAAGAATATCCGTCAGTAGGATACCCACCAGCAATTGCCCACAAATGCCCGATAAGAAAAAACGGAAGATAAAGCATTGCCATACCCATTGTATAAACAATTACCCAATTGCCATTAGGTATTTTATCGGCTTGCTGAAACACAGGGGAGAAATGATACTGGTCGAAAGCGTGCTGAATTATAGTATAATCTTTTATCGCAATATCGTGATGAATAAATTACTGCGGAAGATATAGATAGTAGGATAAAATATCATAATCTAAATCTTTTGTATAATGAAAATAAAAATACTTTGGCAAGTTAAAATGAAAATAAAGAATGAAGCAACAAACAAATAATGTTACCCAAAACGAAATGCTGTTATTTTTATTGATGATGTTTTTAAACACAGTTTTTATTATTTACTTCCACCCTTTATACACCACTTCCAAATCATCAATATAAAACTCTTTAAGTTTTTTATTCCATACATATAGTTTTATCGTAGCATCTTTCGGGAACGAATTTAGATTAACAGCAAAGCTCGATTTTAATTTTCCTCCCATCGCAACATCAGTAAGTTGGCTTAATACAATGGCTTTACCGTCCCAAAAAAGATTTTTCCCTTTTGCATCATCTATCGAAATTACTGCTACTGCATCTTTTGCATTCCCTTCTTTTTGGTTCATCTTAAAATAAAAATCAATTGCTTTTGTGTTGGTTGGAACCTCCGCAACAAGTTTTTTAATGGTTACACTGTATTCGTTTTTAGCCGATAATTTACTGGAATGTGTTCCCGAAAAATGATTTTCTTCGGTTAGCGTAGTAGTGTTTAATAACCTAGGAGAAAGGGTTTCTAAATCAAACGAATCTTTGAGTAACACATCCATTTGTTTTGGTTTAGGCAGTTTTATAAACACATTTACTTCAAAATTATAATCGCCCAATGTTTTAAAAGGTTCAGTTGGTTTAATGGTTTTTATCAATTGAAAGTTAGGGTCGTTCATTATTGTATCCAATGGAATATGACATTCGTTAGGACCGAAATGCGCATCCCAAAAAACAATAGTACTGTCGGGTATCGCTTTTATTCCCCACGATTTAATAGTAGGATATAATCCCCACAGTTCTCCTACTTTAGCAGGGTTAAACGAATCTACATTTAATACGTGTGCTAAAAAAGGATATAAATAATATACTTTTTGTTTGGTATAAGGCGATGTTTGAAACCAATCGCCTGCTTGTTTTATTACTGTTTCTTCATGGTTTAATTTAAACGGATAATATTCGTGTTTAAAAGGGCTTCGGATAATCCAAAAGGTTACTAAAATAAGAATGCCGTATTCTAAGTATTTACTTCTTTTTATGTTAAGCCCCAATAATAAAGAAAACCCTGCATACAAATAAGTGCCGAACAAGGTGCAACAGCTGCCATTACTCTTAATAAACCTAATGAGTTTGCTAATCCTTTCCACCACATAAAAGAATGTGCAACAAAATAAATAAAGAACGAACCGAAGATTAATAAAATCAAATTAAAAGTTTCAATCCTTTTGTTTATGGCGTCATTTTTTATTTTCGAACGATATAAAAAATTATGCGCAAACACAAATATCCCAACACAAAACAAAACAGTAAGTGCCGAGCCGAAAATAAAATTATAACTTTTTACAAAATGTAATAATTCTCCTTGTCCATAAAACGCCTTGTTTTTGCCGTCATACGGGTTTTGATGTATCAACCATAAAAAATCTTTATAATAAAAATAACCAATAACACTATATACTAACGTACCGAAACCAAGCCAAAGAGTATTTAAATATTTTTTGTGATAAACGAAAGCAATAAAAAAAAGTGGTAGTAAAAAATAACCTTCGCTACGTACAAATGGTAAAAAAGAAACAAGCACTGCCGACAATAAATATTTTTGTTTGAGAATTAAATAAGCAGAAGCAATTAATACCAAGCCAAACAATGGTTCTGTTAATCCGCTGTTTATAGTAGGGAAATAACAAGGTGTGAAACATAAAAAGATGATTACTAAATAAGGATGTTTCCAGTTAAATTGCTCTGCTATTTTATAACATATATAACCTGATGATAATGCGCAGAGTATATTAAACACATTAATCCCCAACAATCCGAATTGCGAAAAGGGAGAAGATAACAATGTGAAAAAGGGTTTTCCCCAACTATATAAAAACTGTTCGTGATGCTGCCAAGAATATCGTGAAACTAAATAATGCCGTATTCCATCTCCGCCATCATACGTTGCTTCGGAATAATAACAGATAAGGAAGAACATTATAAATAATGCACTTAATAATAAGAGCACTAATTTGTTTTCGGTAAGTAGTTTTTTCATCGAGCAAATGTAAGTAATAAAAGTGCTACAATATTTTCTTTACCTTTACAAACAATTAAAACGAAAACGAAAATGAAAAAATTACTTTGTTTCTCTTGTTCTTCTTCACACTCTTATTTATTAATGATGGAGGAACTTTATCTGCTCAATGGATAGCACAAACTGCACCAACAGGTACTACTAATCTTTATTCGGTATATGCCATTAGCCCAACATCAGTTGCTTGTGCAGGTGCCACTAGAATAGTGCGTTCATTAGATGGCGGGCTAACTTGGACTGCTCCTATTTCTATTGGTGGTGCTTTGTATTCCACTATTCACAGCGGAGTTAGTACCAGTTGGTTTTCGCTCGGACAAAATACTACGTGGAAATTAAAGGTTGGAAACCCTGGAGGCATCACGCTTTCGAACGGACCTGATAGTATTAATGCACTACACTTTAATACTCCCGGTTGTATTACCGCAGTAGGCATAGCAGGTAAAGTAGAAACATCGTGCGATAGTGGAGCTACTTGGCAAACACGTGTGTTCTCTGGTTTAGCTCTTAATTCGGTTTGGTATGCTGATGCAAATATTGGTGTTGCTTGTGGTGTATTTGGTACTATTCGGAGAACTGTGAATGGAGGTACTACTTGGGCTAATATTATATCTCCTTCTACACAAAATTTTAATGGGGTTACTTTTGCTGATTCTTTAACAGGTTATATAGTTGGCAACGCTGGTGCTTTTTTAAAATCAACAGATGCAGGTGCAACGTGGACTTCAATGCCATTAGGTATTGCCAATAATCTTAATGGAGTTTATTTTATTTCTACTGATACTGGATATGTAGTTGGTAGTGCAGGGTTAATAAAGAAAACTGTTGACGGCGGAGTTACTTGGTCAACAATGGTTTCGGGCACAACACAAATATTACGCGGAATTCATTTCACCGACCATAACACTGGCTGGGCTTGTGGCGATGGTGCAACTATACTTAAATACTGTCCTACACTTTCTGTAACAGGTAATATAACTGGCACAACAATAGTTTGTGTTGGCGATACACTTACTTACACTATACCGCCTGTTACAGGTGCAATAGGTTATAGTTGGACAAAACCTCCGGGATGGTCGGGGACTTCTACAACTACTACTATAACTGTGGTAGCAGGTATTACAAGTGGAAATATAACTGTGGCTGCAACTAATACTTGCGGAAATGGAACACCTGCAACATTGGCTATTACTAATAATTCGCCTGCTATACCTACAATAACTCAAGCAGTAAATTTACTTACTTCGAGCGCAACTACTAATAATCAATGGTATTTAAATGGCGCGCCAATAACAGGAGCAACAGGGCAAACATATAATATTTTATCCAACGGAACATATACAGTAGTGGTAACTTCCAATGGTTGTTCTTCCACCTCATTGCCGCTTGTTATTACTAATTTGGCAGTAAATGAATTATCGAATAACAATGTCGATTTTACTATTTATCCAAATCCTTGTAGTTCGCAAGCAACAATTTCTTTTTCAGAAGAACAAAAAAACACTTCTATTAAGTTAGTAAATGTATTAGGAGAATGTATTCAACAACTAACAACTAATAATAAACAACTAAAAATAGATATGAGCAATGTTGCAAAAGGAATTTATTTTATTGAAGTAATGGATGAAAAGAAAAACGTTGCAAACAAAAAAATAATAGTACAATAAGTTTAGTTTAAAAACAAAACGCTAATCCAGTTCAAAACAAAAAGTGCGAATAAAAGGATTAGATATATTAAGAGGCATCGCTATTCTACTTGTATTAATAAGGCACGGCGAACTCGAAAATAGTATTCTATATACGTTCGGTTGGTTAGGAGTTGATTTGTTTTTTGTGTTGAGTGGTGTGTTAGTTTCTGGTTTGTTATTTAAGGAATATACAAATTCAGGAAAATTTAACATCTCCCGATTTTTAATCCGACGAGGATTTAAAATTTATCCATCCTATTATATTTTTATTTTTTCGGCATTGTTTCTTGATATATATTTAAATGATGCAACATTTCATTTAAAGGAAATACTCCCTGAAGTTTTTTTTATTCAAAATTATACGGATGGTATTTGGAAACATTTCTGTTGGTTGCATACTTGGTCACTTGCGGTAGAAGAACATTTTTATTTTATTTTAGCAATACTCACTTTTATAATTACAAAAACAAAAATTATAGAACGAAAAAAAATTGTCATTATCACTCTGTTTTTATTATTCCTAATTAGTTTTCTCGTTCGCTTTTATAATGCTTATCCACATAGAAATGATGAATACTTTCCTTTTATTGAATCTCATCTCCGTTCGGACGGACTCATTATTGGAGTTCTACTTTCCTTTATTTTACATTTTACAAACATTTATAAACGATTAATTACTTGGAAAAAAACATTGCTGTTTGTTGCCATCCTATTAATATCTCCCGGATTTTATTTTACTGCAGGCGGATTTTTTATGAATACAATTGGTTTATCTTTAGTTAATATTGGCTTCGGAATTATTACCCTGTTTGCAATGCAAAGCACTCCATCCTCATTACCGTATATAAATAAATTATTTAAAGTGCCTTTAAACCTATTATGTTTTGTAGGCAAAAATTCTTACTCCATTTACTTGTGGCATTTAATGGCACTCGATATTATTAACTATATTTTTAACGAAGGCAAAACAATTAATTTCGTTTTGTATTTTATTCTTTCAATGGTTATGGGCATTTCAGCATTCTATATTATTGAAAAACCTTTTTTAAGGTTAAGGGAAAGAGTAGTAAAATGAAACGATTAATTCAAACGGTACATTTTTCCTGGCAATGATTTTACAATTCCAGAAAACTCAAGCGTAAGCAATGTGGCGGAAACTTTACTCATTGGAAGTTTACATATCAAACATAAATCGTCAATCGTAACTGAATTTTTTTCTTTTATTGCATCCACCAATTGTTGTTCATCTGTATTTAATTCTACAAATAATTGTTGTTGTTTCTGAATTTTTTTGTTCGTCGATTCTTTCCAACTCATTGCGTTTATCACATCTTCAGCCGATTGAATTAATGCCGCTTTATTTTGTTTTATTAAATTATTACATCCCTCCGAGCAAGCTTCATCCACTCTACCCGGAAACGCAAACACATCTCGCGAATAGCTATTGGCAAGGTCTGCGGTAATTAATGAGCCCCCTTTTATTTTTGATTCTATCACAATAGTTGCATCTGATATGCCAGCAACAATTCTATTTCTACGCGGAAAGTTTTCTCTATCAGGATTAGTTTTGCTTGTAAAATCAGTAAGCCAACCGCCATTCTCCAACATTTTATTCGCTGTTGAAGTATGTATTGCAGGATAAATTTTATCTAACCCGTGAGCCAACGTACAAATTGTTGGAAGTTTATTTTCTATCGCAGCTTTGTGTGCACATATATCAATACCATACGCTAAGCCACTTACAATAGTAACATTGTACGGCGATAAATCTGAAACTAATTTCTCACAAAGTTTTTTTCCATATTCAGTTGCTTCTCTGGTACCAACAATGCTTATTATTTTATCTGCATTTAAGTTGGTCTGCCCTTTAAAATATAACATTATCGGACTATCAGCGCAATGCAATAATCTTTTAGGATAGCTTTTATCTAAATAAAATATTGGTCTAATATTATTTTTACGAATGAATTCTATTTCTTCATCTACTCTTTCAAATATGTTTGCAGGAATAATTACTCTTTTATTTATATTCTGTATTCCAGGAATTTTTCCAAGTGCTTTTTTATTTTCATTAAACACCATTTCTGGACTACCGCAATAAGCAATCAACCGTTTAGCAAGGATATCGCCAATATTTGGTATTAATGAAATTGCTATTTTATATTTTAAGCTTTCGTCCATATAAAGTTTTGAGAAATCTGTTTACCGAAATAAATTATTTTATAACTTGCACCATTATTAAAAGCAAAAGTATCAATATTAATCCGGCTTTAGTTTTTTGTTTTCATTATTAATTTAAAACCTTTACAATTATGTCTGTTCAACGCCCTTTTAGTTTTAAAAAATGGATCGATGATAATCGTCATCTCCTAAAACCTCCTGTGGGAAATAAAGTAGTGTACGAAAACACTGAATTTATTGTAATGGTAGTAGGAGGACCAAATGCTCGAAAAGATTATCATTACAATGAGAGTGAAGAGTTTTTTTATCAGTTGGAAGGTAATATTGTTGTTAACATTCAAGAAGATGGAAAAGCGGTGGATGTGCAAATAAACGAAGGTGATATTTTTTTATTGCCTCCAAGAGTTCCTCATAATCCAAAGCGAGGACCAAATACTATTGGCTTAGTAATGGAGCGAAAAAGGAGAGAAAACGAACAAGATGGTTTGCTTTGGTTTTGTGAAAAATGTAATACAAAATTGTTCGAAAAATATTTCCCGTTAACTAATATTGTTAAAGATTTCCAAATAACATTTGAAGAGTTTTATGGCAATGAATCATTAAGAACCTGCAAAAATTGTGGACATATTATGGAGCCACCCGTTGCTATTGCAAAACAAGAAACTACTTAATGTTTTCTTTTGCATTCGTAAATGAACTACATTGATATACTACTTTGCATTCCCTTAGTTTGGGGTTTTTATAAAGGATTTACCAAAGGACTAATTATAGAAGCTGCTTCCATAGTAGCATTTTCACTGGGTGTTTGGGGTGGCATTCATTTCTCCGATTTTGTTGCCAATAAAATAAAAGTATGGTTTAACTGGCAATCGCCCTATTTACCTATCGTTTCGTTTGCCATTACTTTTCTCGGAATAATAATATCTGTTTACTTTGTTGCCAAACTAGTTCAGAAAATGGCGAAAGGAATGGCATTAGGAGGTATCAATAAAATACTTGGTGCCGTATTTGGCGCATTAAAATTTGCTATGGTAATGAGTGTTATAATCTTTGTGATGGATGCTGTAGAAAAGTCGTATCCGCTAATTACATCTAAAACAAAACAAGAATCGCTGCTTTATAAACCTATCGGTAAAATAGCCCCAACATTAATACCTGCCTTAAATAATAGCAAAATAGGTGAAATGATTCCTAAGCCAGATAGCATTCAAGTGGAAGTAAAAGTCAAATAGGATATCCTAAGGAATAGTAATAGTTCCGTGCATTCCAGTATGAAACTGGCAATAATAATATAATGTAGAAGGTGCATCCATCGGCACTTTAAATGTAAGAATTCCGTTCTGAACATTTTGCGCCAAAGGAGTAACTCCCACTGTATAAAGCGCACCACCAAGCGAATTAACTGATTGTATTCTGAACGGATGTCCAGTAACATTTACATTAAACTGATAAGTGAAACCTCTATATAATATAAGTGTAGGGTTAGAATTAGAACCTGAATTATAATCAGAAGTATTGCCAACTAACCAAGCAGAAAAAGCACCATTATCTACAAGATTAAACGCCACTGCATAAGTTGCAGCTGTGCCAGTAGCACCTGTAGCACCAGTATTACCAACCGCACCAGTAGTTCCTGTAGCACCAGCTACACCAGTGCCTGTTGCTCCGGTAGCACCCGTTAATCCAGTTCCTGTTGCACCAGTTGCGCCAGTCGCGCCATTAATTCCGTCGGTTCCACTTGCGCCAGTAGCACCTGCTATTCCTATTCCTGTAGCACCTGTTACACCAGTAGCTCCATTAACACCGTTAGTACCGTTAGTTCCACTTGCACCAGTAGCTCCCGTTAAACCTATACCTGTGGCACCTGTTAAACCAGTAGCACCTATATCACCAGTGGCACCAGTAATACCTGTTGCTCCCATACTTCCCGTTGCTCCTGTAGCTCCATTTGTCCCTGCACTTCCTGCCGGACCTGGTGCTCCATCAAGGTTAACATCCCAATTACTAAAAAAGCCAGAACCACCTATAATAGTAATATTTACTACTAATGCTCCTGTTAATGAATTGTAAGTAACACAACTGCCTTTCATAAAGTCCGCAACTGAATTAGCAATAATAACTGTTTGTCCCGAAGAATATTGCAAACCCATCGCTACTGTTAAGCTTTGCATTCCCAGTCCTATTGTTAAAGGGTCGGTAGAAGTGGTAGCATATCTGTCACCATTAGCACCAGTCGTTCCTGTTGCACCCGTTGCCCCCACATCACCAGTAGCTCCTGTTGTTCCTATATTTCCCGTTACACCTGTAGCACCCATATCTCCTGTAGCACCTGTGGTACCAACAGCACCAGTAGCACCAATAGTGCCTCCATTAGCTGCGTATAGAGCATAAGGTACACTCATTAATTGCTGACTTCCCATTATTGCATAAGACGTACCGCCAGTTATGTCCATACTTATCTCTATAAAATAAGGACTGTTTGCCCAGTTAATAGTACTAAAATTATCTACTGTAGTACCTGTTCCTACTATTACGTTCAGCAATCCAATATTATTGGAAGTAACATTAAAAGTTTCGGTATAAACAGCGGTACCGCTTGAACTACCTTGCAACAGACGTATTTGCAAACCAATGTTTTGATTGGTAATAGCAACGCCCGTTGAATTGCGTGCCACAGCTTGATAATTGAATCCTTGCGGTGCTTGTGCTTTTATTGAAAAGCTAAGTAATAAGGATAATGTAATGAACAGTAATGTTTTTTTCATTTGTGTTTTATTTCAATTTTACTATTTGATATGATTTATCTTTCGAAGATTTGTTTTTAATCCTCAACATATAAGTACCATTTGAGTATGGACTCATATCTATTTGTGATGTTGTGTTAGAGTTTGTTTGTTGAGATAAAATTAATTTGCCTTCCACCGAAAATAATTCAAGGGTGTTATTCTCATTTCCCTTTTCAAATTTTACTTGTATAAAGTCCGCTGTAGGATTAGGAAACACTGTAATTCCATCGTTATCATAAATATTGCCAATCGCAACAGCTGTTAATTCCGGTTGGTGGAACCCTTGTGTTAATAGGTTACCATTATTTAATGTAAAAGTTGCAGGTTCGCCAAGCGTCCAATCTAATACATTTCCACCGCTTACAAAGCTTGTCCCAGCTGTAGATATTACTTGTGGGTCTAATGATTGAGCAGATGAATAACTTGTAATAACACCTCCAATTAGTATAAATAAAATTCGTTTCATAAGGTTTTGTTTTAGAATATTGCAACAAAAATAATATTTTATATTGAATTTACAATTAAATAGACAATAAGATTTACTTTTGCACCTCAAAAAAAACAGAACAAAATAATTATGGCAAACGAAGAAGATTTATTTAAAAACATTATTTCACATTCGAAAGAGTATGGATTTATATTTCAAAGCAGTGAGATATATGATGGTTTGAGTGCTGTGTATGATTACGGACAAATGGGTGTGGAGTTGAAAAAGAACTTGCGCGACTATTGGTGGAAAGCAATGGTGCAGATGCACGAAAACATTGTTGGTATTGATGCTGCCATATTTATGCACCCAACTACTTGGAAAGCTTCCGGACACGTAGATGCGTTTAATGACCCATTGATTGATAATAAAGACAGCAAGAAACGTTATCGCGCAGATGTATTAATAGAAGACCACGTTGCAAAGATTGAAGGAAAGATTCAGAAGGAAGTAGATAAAGCTAAGGAGCGTTTTGGAGAATCGTTTAATGAAGAAACATTCCGAACTACGAATGCAAGAGTATTAGAAAATCAAGCTAAAGCTGATGGTATCCTGTCCCGCTTTAAAGATGCGTTAGAGAAAAACAATTTAGAAGAAGTACGACAAATTATTATTGATTGCGAAATTGTTTGTCCTGTTTCAGGAACAAAAAAATGGACAGAAGTACGACAGTTTAATTTAATGTTCAGCACTTCGATGGGTGCAGTTACTGAAGATTCAAATGTTATTTATCTCCGCCCTGAAACTGCACAAGGAATATTTGTAAACTTCCTTAATGTGCAGAAGTCAGGAAGAATGAAAATACCATTTGGTATTGCACAAACAGGAAAAGCATTCCGAAATGAGATTGTTGCGCGCCAGTTTATTTTCAGGATGAGAGAGTTTGAACAAATGGAAATGCAATACTTTGTTCGCCCGGGAACAGAAATGGAAACTTATAATAGTTGGAAGGCAGAACGTATGAAGTGGCATCTTTCTTTAGGATTTGGAGAACAGAATTATCGTTTCCACGACCATTTAAAACTTGCTCATTATGCTAATGCAGCCTGTGATATTGAATTTAATTTTCCTTTTGGATTTAAAGAATTGGAAGGTATTCATTCCCGTACCGACTTTGATTTGAAAGCGCACGAACAACATTCAGGAAAGAAGTTGCAATACTTCGACCCAGAGATAAATCAAAATTATGTGCCTTATGTGGTGGAAACATCAGTAGGATTAGACCGTTTGTTTCTTGCAGTAATGTCGAAAGCTTACATTGAAGAAAAGTTAGAAGATGGCACAACTCGTGTTGCACTTAACCTTCCCGCATTTCTTGCACCTATTAAAGTAGCTGTTTTACCTTTATTAAAGAAAGATGGTTTGCCGGAAAAAGCCCGTGAAATAATGGAATTATTAAAATATGATAACGCTTGTACGTATGATGAAAAAGATACAATCGGGAAACGCTACAGAAGGCAGGATGCTATAGGTACTCCTTTTTGCGTAACCATTGACCACCAAACTTTGGAAGACAATACTGTAACCATTCGCCACAGAGATACAATGACGCAAGAACGAGTGAGTATTGAAACACTTGCAAAAATAATAGATGATAAAGTTAGTTTTAAAAAGGCATTGCAGTTGTTGAAGTAAACAACTCTTTAAAAATAAATTCAGTAGTTTTGCACCCATTATGAATATAGAAGTTTTAAAATCGAAAATACATCGCGTTACGGTTACTCAAGCCGATTTGGATTATATAGGAAGTGTTACCATTGACGAAGATTTAATGGATGCCGCCAACTTAATAGAAAACGAAAAAGTGGATGTGTTTAATTACAACAATGGCGAACGACTTTCTACCTATGTAATAAAAGGAGAAAGGGGTTCAGGTGTTATTTGCCTGAATGGCCCGGCGTCTTTAAAAGTAAGTATCGGACATCAGATAATTATTGTTTCGTATTGTTCAATGGATTTTGAATTGGCAAAGAAATTTAATCCATCTGTTGTTTTCCCTGATACCAACACAAATAAGCTCAAATAAAAATTTTGAACAAGAAACTAATCAACGTAGTAAAAATTCTTTTCTTTTTAGGATTGGGAATATTCCTTGTTTGGTTGGCTTTGCCTAAATCAGAAAAGGAAAGGACTGATATTATCGCTTCCATCCGTCAGGCAAATTATTTTTGGTTATTTCTATCAATGTTTATTAGTGGTATGAGCCATTATTTTAGAGCAGTGCGTTGGAAAATATTATTAGAACCTCTTGGTCATAAACCAAAAACATCTAATACTTTTTTCGCAGTAATGGTAGGTTATTTAGCCAACTTCGCTATACATCGTATTGGTGAAGTAACCCGTTGCGGATTATTAACTAAGTATGAAAAGGTACCGTTTACTGAAGGTTTCGGGTCGGTAATAGCCGAGCGCGCATTTGATATGGTATGTTTAATCCTCATTTTCTTTTTAATATTCGCACTTGAGTTTTCGAAGATTTCAGGTATTGCAAATGATTTAATATTTACCACTATTGAAAATAAATGGAACGCATTAATGCAAAATCATACACTATTAATTATTCTTGCAGTAGTTGGATTTGTTGTTATTGCTGCTTTCTTTTATTTCAGAAAAAAAATAAAAGCATTAATATCAGACAAAATAAGAGGGTTCTTAAAAGGTATTTGGGAAGGTTTATTGAGCATCAAAAATGTAAACAAACCATATATGTTTATCTTTCAAACCATACTTATTTGGCTGATGTACATTCTGCAAGTATATGTTTGTTTCTTTGCTTTTGCCGAAACTTCACACCTTTCATTTACTGTTGCGATGGTAATTACCGTATTCGGAAGCTTAGGTATAATAGCTGTTCCGGGAGGCACAGGTGCTTATCAGATTATTGTAATACAAATATTAACCACTGTGTATGCCATCACCTCAACTCCTGCAAATGCTTTTGCGTGGTCGGTTTGGGCATCGCAGTTTATATTAATAGTAT